>CAJWMA010000010.1 GCA_913042995.1 uncultured bacterium
CGAAGCGGTCAAGGCCTCCTTCTCCAACCTGCGCGCCACCGCCATCTCCGAGCGGCTCGTCGTCGCCGGGGCCATTGGCCAGGGGCTCGTCGTCTCCGGGACCATCGGCCAGGGGTTCGTCGTCTCCGGGACCATCGGCCAGGGGTTCGTCGTCTCCGGGACCATCAGCCAGGGGTTCGTCGTCTCCGGGACCATCAGCTCCCCTGGCGGGTTTCTTGAATCTTTCAGGGGCTATGACTCGTTCGACACCGTTTGCCGCGGGATCTTCGGCTGCATCTTCGGCATTGACGGCCTGGAGAACTCCTGCGGCCGGGGCGATCTGCGGCGCAATGTCCAGTGGTCTGAGGGGAGGCTCTTCGCCGGGACCCAGGAGAAGAACGAAGGGTTCTTCCTGCACTATCGGCGCGCCGTTTTCGTCGTATTCGGCTTCTTCGCGAGCCCTCAATACTTCGATTTCGGGAAGATCGATGCCGGTGGTCTGGAGCGTTCCAAGTACCCAGGATCCAACGAGCCAGAGACCGATCAGGAGGCCTGCGGCCAGGCCGCTGAGGCCAGCTGTTCTGAGGGCGTAGCGGAATCGTGAGCCTGCAGAGCGCCCGGCGGCATTGGGTGCTTTGAAGCAACTCCACAGCCCGCTGTTTTGCCCTTTTTTCCCAGTTCGCATAGAAGCCCCTGATTTCCCCTGAAGACGTTCTCTAAAACGTTCTCTAAAACAGTCTCTGAGGCTGTCTTTGAACAGTTTAGGTATCAATATAATTTCAATCCTACGAGGCTAGATAGTAAGGGCAATTTTAGTAAGGTGCAACCTTTTCAGGATGATGGACTTCTGCCCGGGAACCCCTTTCTTTCCGGTTCTTATACCGGGGTTGCGATTCGGTTATCCATCCTGGCGTTCGATGGAGTGTTTTTTCATCAATCGATAGAACGATTCCCGTGACAATCCACTCAGCTTGGACGCCGAGGCAACATTACCGGCACATTCCTGTAGCGCCTTCTCGATATACATACGCTCAAAGAAGTTACGGGCGTTTCGGAAATCTTTTCCATCGGCCACCCCGAACAGGCCTTCCATTGTGTTTTCTTCCTCGTGCTTTCCCTTCACCGAGCGGTCGAGGATGAGATCCTGTGCCGCGATGGATTCGTTTTCAGCGATCAGGAGGGTTCTCTCGAGCAGGTGGCGGAGCTCCCTTACGTTTCCGGGCCAGTCATGAGACAGGAGCTTCCTGGTGGCATCCCTGGTAAATGACGGCTGTTTGATGCCGAGTTGGGAGGCGATCTCGCTGGAGAAGGTATCTACAAATTCCGGAATGTCTTCTTTGCGTTCACGAAGCGGCGGCAGGTCGATGCGTACGGTGTTCAGCCTGTAGAAGAGATCCTCCCGGAAGAGTCCATCCTCAACCAGCTTTCGCAGATCCTTATTGGATGCGGAAATGATTCGCGGGGTGACCGTGATGTTGGAGGCGGCTCCGACGGGACGCACCTCGCCCTCCTCTAATACGCGCAGCAGCTTTTGCTGCATGCCCAGGCTCATGTCGCCGATTTCGTCAAGGAAGAGTGTCCCATCGTTGGCCTGCTCGAGCAGGCCGATTTTGTCTCTGATGGCTCCGGTAAAGGCGCCCTGGATATGCCCGAAGAGCTCGGACTCAAGAAGGGTCTCTGTGAGCGCCCCGCAGTTCTCGGAGATGAAAGGTCCCTTTCCTCGCTCAGAGTTGAAGTGAAGAGACCGGGCGATGAGCTCTTTCCCTGTACCGCTCTCTCCCTGGATGCAGACGGTGAGAGTGGAGGAGGCTAGCCGCTGAACCATCAGGAGGACCTTCTGCATCGCCTCGGATCGGGCGACAATGTTCTCCATCGTGTAGCGCGATTCGAGCAGGCTCTGTCGGTGTTCGATGTCCTTGCGCGCCACGGCCAGCTCTTCAGTCTGTTCCTCGATTCGCGAGCGCAGCCGATTGTTCTTGTTGTTCTGGGCCTCGATGATCCGGGCGGTGGTGATGGCGATGACGGCCTGATCGCTGAAGGTCTGCAGGGTCTTCAACTCCGCCTCCTGGAAGGCGTGGCGTCGATGCCTGTTGTCGAGGTAGATCACTCCGAGCACATCCTCGTGAAATTTCAGGGGGACGCAGAGCACCGAGCGCAGGCGGAGCTCGCGAACGCTTCTGAGCGTCTCGAAGGGTTCCTCCGACAGGGCGTTGCCCGCCAGCAGGGGTTCACCGTTTTCCATGACCTCCCGGGCGATCGAGGTGGAGAACTTGTGACTTGGATCCCTGATCTCCTCCTTGTCGAAATCTCTCGCGACGATATTCGGATCCTGTTCGGGATCTTCCGGCTGGAGGATGAGGAATCCTCGCTCGGCGTTCACCAGGTCGATCACGGCGTCCATGATGCGCTCGAGGATCTGGTCGAGTTTCTGGCCGCTTCCACGCGCGACGATGATTTCATGCAGGCGCATGAGTTCGAGGTTCATGGTCGCGTGCTGGCCCGGATCGTGGACGGGTTTCGCCGCCTCCTCCTGGCCCCATTCGAGGGGCTCGTCTACCGGGATCTCTTCTTCACCGCCTGGGGGTTCGGGGAATGTCTCCATAGGCTGTTCGCAGCAGCGAATCACCTGCTGGCGCTCGCGTAGAACGAAAAAGTTTTCCTGGTAGGGCATGGGGAGGCTCTCGCTGTGTTCCTCAAGACGAGTCCTGGCCTGTTGAAAATGAATTTTCGCAAGCCGGTAGTCTCCTCGCCTCTGTTCGAGCATTCCGAGTTGGAGGTGGAAACGCCAGTCGAGGTCTCGCAGCCGAGCCTCTCTTGATTCAACCAGTCCCCGTTGGAGGTATTTGTGAGAGGAGTCGAGATCGGCTTCAGGGAGCTCCATGTCGAGCCGACTTCGAAGCAGGAAATACAGGGGGACCAGGTCTCGCGACCCGAGGTCTTCGAGCTGCGAGTAGGCCTCCTCGAGGTTAGCCTCGGCGTTCTTCAGCTCTGCCATCTCAATCCTCAGCGCCGCCAGTTGGAGGATCGCTTCGACCAGCTTTCTGCGGTAGCGGGCGCCCCTGAAGAGCTTCTCGGATTCCAGCAACTGGCGTTCGGCATCGGCCAGCCGTCCCTTCTCAGCCAGCAGCATTCCCAGGCGGATCATGCTGTCGCCGGCGACGGTGGGCAGCTCCTTCGCGGTGGCCGCGGTGATGACCTCTCGCAGGCCTTCCTCCGCCTCATCGAGCAGTCCGACGTGGAAGAAGGCCCGGGCCGTTGTCGCCCTGGCCATGATCTGTCCGATCCTGTTGCCGAGCTCTTCAAAGCCTCGCTGGCCCTGCTCGGCATAGTCGAAGATGTCGGCCAGGTTTTCCGTCTCCATGCGCAGCTCGGCGAGCTGAAGGTTGGAGTAGGCCAGGCCGACCTTGTCGTCGAGCTCCTCGCGAATCCGGATGCTTCTGCGAGCGTAGCTCAGAGCTTTTTCGAGCTCGCCCTTGGCCTGGTAGATCATCGCGATCCGGTAATAGGAAAAGCCGACGCCGGATTTGCCGCTGAATTTTTTACGCTTCTCGAGAGACCTGTAGGCGTAGTCGAGCGCTTCATCGTATTTTCCATCGCGTTCGAGGATGCCCGCGAGGTTGTTCATGCAGGCCGCCATGCCGTACTGGTTGTTCAGGCGGCTGAAGATGGCGACCGCGAGCTTGTAGTATTCCGCGGCTTCGGCGGTCTGGTCGCGAAACTGCAGCACGTTGCCGAGGTTGTTGTAGATCCGCCCCGTTCCTTCCTCGTCGCCGATCTGCCGGCACAGCAGCAGGCTCTTCTGGTAGCTTTCGAGGGCCCGGTGGTAGTCGCCTCCATTGTAGAGGACGTTTCCCAGGCTCTTGTAGGATTGCGCCAGGTCGTATTTGTCGGCCTCGTCTTCGGAGAGAGCGATTCCTCGCTTGATCGCTGCCGCGGCGCGATCGTGATCTCCCCGGGCGAGATGGGTATCGCAGATGGCCCGAATCGCTATGGTCGCCCGGTGGCGGCTCCCGGCCTGTTCGGCGCATTCAAGGGCTTCCCTGCTGAGGGCGAGACCTTGCTCCAGGTCGTTTTTACGGTTGTGGATCTGTGCCATGAGGAGGTGGGCTTCCGAGAGCAATCCGTCCATTCCATCCCGGCTGGCGGCTTCCGAGTGACACTCGGAGACCTTCTCGCCTGCGAGGTCAAGGTCTCCGCGTTCAAGCAGGAAATTCCCCAGCGAGAGCAGTGACCTGCAGAGCTCCCTGACGGCGCCATCAGCCCTGGGCCGGTCGCCTTCAGCCACGGTGGAAGGGGGTTTGAGCTCCCGGATACTTTTTTCGAGAAAGTGGATCGCATTGGTGCCCTCGTTTCTCTCCTGGTAGATCTCTCCCATGGCTCGATAGACCCGGCCTGCGTCAATGCCGCTGTGCTGGTCCCGCAATAGCGAGAGCAGCACCGTGAGCTTGTCGAGCGCCTGGGGGAGGAGCTTCATTTTCCGGTACAGGTTGACCAGGTTCCAGTTGACCGACCAGATCAACCCGCTGTTTCTGGCGGCTCCCTCCGGCGTGTTCGAATCCGGCTCGGCGAGCTTCTCCAGGATGCTTTCGCAGAGCTCGGCCGCTCCAGGGTAGTCGTAGAAACGGTCCAGCCGCCGCGCAGCCGCGACGGCCTGCTGCAGGAAGCGGTTGGCGAAGCCTGCCCTCGAGGCGTGGTAGGCCAGGTGCTCAGGTACACTGGCCGCCGCGGTGTGGAGATTGAATTCACTCGAGAGTACCTCGTATAGCACCTCGTGGTATTGCTGGAGGCTTGTTTTTCCACAGCGTTTGTAGAGGAGCCGGCTGGCGGGTTCGCAGCTCCACTGGACCTCGGTCCCGCGGATTCCCCGACGCAGCGCGACAAATCCCTCGCCTTCGAGTTTTCGCAGCCGCTGTTCGAATTCAAGCCTGGCGGTGTCGTCGTTTACGGGTATGTCTTCCGGGGCATCCTCATTGAAGCGGCGGAGCTTGGTCTCAGCGACTCTGAGGGTCTCCGCGGGTACGGAAATCCTTCCGGCGCTGACGAGCAGTTCGAGGAGCGATCGGTCGCGAGTAAGCAGGAGATCTTCTCTCTCGAGAATAGCCCCTTCAAGGTTCATCGGCAGGCCCGAGAGGAGGTTGGCCGAGGTCTCGGCCTTCGGCAGGTCGTTGATGTCCTGTCCGCCGGAGATCTTGAGATGGCGTCCGTCCATTCTCCTGAGATATTCATCAAGCAGCCTGGGCAGGCCCTCGGAGCGGTCGTAGAGCTTCTGCAGCAGCCCCGCCGGCACCTGCAGGTGCGGGGCTCGCTCGGCCACCCAGTCCCGTACGCGTTCAAGCGTCAGATTGCGAAGGCGCAGCCGGCGGCAATACGGCTCTTCAGCCAGGGCCTCAATTCGGTCATGGGTTGTTTCGCGGGTCTCCTCGGCCTGCTCGGGAGCTTCGTTGTTCCAGGTTCCAAGCAGGAGCAGCTTGCTCGGGGCGGGGCGGTTTCCTTCCGTGCCGGCATCATCTCCCTCGCGCAGGATGGAGAGGTTGCGAGCGATGGACCGCAGCAGCGCGAGGCTCGACTTGCTGGCCCTCTGGAGGTCTCTGAGGCAGATCACCAGGGGACGTTGCCTGCCCAGCTCGAGAAACACGGTCGTCAGGTTGTCGACAAGCCGCACGCGTTCGGAGTCTTCCTCGCTTGAGGAGAGAGCCGGCGCTTCCTGCTCGGTGAGCTCCACCTCCTCGATGAACAGCGAGATGCTCTGTTTCAAAGTCCCCCAGGCGGGGGAGCCGAGGTCGAAGCTTTCCGCAAGTTTGCAGATAATTTCACGGAAGGGCGAGTAGCTGTTGCCGCGCGGAGAATGGCAGACGCCCTCAACGTATTCGAACCGTTCGGTAAGCACCATGGTCTCGACTTCTTCAAGGAAGGAGCCGGTGAATTGTCCAGGGTTGGTCTCGAAGAGGGCCAGCGAGGTGGTCGAGTCGTTGCGATGCAGCTGCTCCAGTTCATCTCGCACCAGGTTCAGCTCTCTCTCCCATCCTGTTATAGGGATCCGTGGGGAGGAGAAATTGAGGTTTCCCGGCAGGGTGAAATCGCCGGCCTCTTCGAGCGCCTCGATGAGCTCTCTGCAGCTTCCCGGGCGATCTTTCGGGTTGGCGGCCATGAGCCGGTGAACCAGTTCCGCCAGCTTCTCGGGGATCCCGGGTACCTGGCTGCGCAGATTCTCGGTTCTTCCTTCGCGAGCGGAGGCGAGCCATTGGGTCGGGTTGTCTCCAGGGAAGGGGGACCGGCCGCAGATGCTCCAGGCGATCGATGCTCCAAGCGAGAAGAGGTCGCTTCGTCTATCGGCATGGGCCTGTTCGATGACCTCGGGGGCGACGAAGGGCACCGTGCCGCGGGCCCGGGTGCCAATGGGCGTCGTCTCCAGTTCGCACAGGCCGAAGTCGATGAGCTTGACCTCGAAGGAGTCCGGGATTCCATTGTTCTGGTTATGTGAAGAGGAGGGTGACAGCAGCAGGTTCTCCGGCTTCAGGTCGTAGTGGATCAGCCCTCTTGAGTGGACGTATTCAAGCCCGACGCAGATCTTGGCGAGCGCTTCAAGGTAGGTTTTCCAGGGGCCAGCGCCGACGTCTCCGTTCTCTTTTCCGTCGTCATCCGGGAAGAGGCTGACAAAGGCTTCACGCAGGTTCAGGCCCTCGACATGTTCGAAGGTGATATAGGCCAGGGAGCACTCCGCCTGATCTTCCTGCTCCTGGAGGAAGGGACCGAGGAGCTTGAGGTCTTCGGCCGGAAGGCCAGCTTCCTTGAGGATGTGCGCTCCGGGAAGTACCCCGAACTCGCCGACCTGGGCAAGGTAGGGGTGGCGCAGGCGCCGCAGGGTGAGGAATTCCTGGCGCGCAGCCTCCAGCGCGTTGTGGTCTTCAACCTTAAAGAGCTTGAAGGCTGTCGGGCGTACATCATGGCGGTGGTCCAGCACCTTGAGCACGCAGCCCTGTTCATGGCAGGACAGTGTCAGCTGGTATTCCCAGCGACTGAGAAAGAGTGAGGGGGGGCTTTTACCCATGGCAATCCTGAACAGCGTCAGAATCAGAGATCAGACCTTCGACCCCGGTAGGTTAGCCCAGGTTAAGTCACATTTCTACCCACATAGTGTCATTTTTATGACATCTATGTGGCGTAGTTGCCACAACGGGAGCATCGTTACAGCTTATATTTCTTTATCTTATTGTAGAGAGTCGTCTTAGGGATTCGAAGACTCTTGGCGACAAGGCTCTTATTGCCGCTGTTTTTGGCCAGTGCCTGGCGGATAAGCTCGCATTCGAACTCATCGGTGGCTTGCTTCAGACTCATATGGGCAAACCCTTCCGTCCACTTCTTTCCGGTGGAGCTCATCGGGTTGACTCCATCTATGAGGTGTTCGGAGAGGTCCTTTGCCCGGATGAGGTTGTCATCGCAGAGCGCGGCCAGCTTGAGTATTTCGTTCTGCAACTCACGGATGTTGCCCGGCCAGGAGTACTCGGTCATGAGTTCCAGGGCCGCGTCTTCGATGGCGACGGGCTTTGGGGAGCCGGTGGTTGGCGATCCAAGGAAGTATTCCACCAGGTCGGGGATGTCTTCCCGTCGATCGCGCAGGGGCGGGAGCACCAGGTTGATGACATTCAGGCGGTAATAGAGATCTTCGCGGAAGTTGCCGGCCTTGCATTCCTGCAGCAGGTCTTTGTTGGTCGCCGAGACAATTCGGATATCCACGGGGGTGAATTCCTTTGAGCCGACTCGGCGGATGACACCTTCCTGGAGAACCCGCAGGATCTTCTTCTGCATCGAGGGGCTCATGTCGCCGACCTCGTCGAGGAAGAAGGTTCCGCCGACAGCCTGCTCGAAGAGGCCCTTGTGATCTTTTGTCGCGCCGGTGAAAGCCCCCTTCACATAGCCGAAGAGTTCGCTCTCGAGCAACGTCTCCGTCAGCGCGCCGCAGTTTTCCGAAACGAATTTTCTGTCCCGTCTCGGACTGTTCTGGTGGATCGCGAGAGCGGCGAGCTCTTTGCCCGTTCCGCTTTCGCCGTTAACCAGCACGGGGGCGCATGATTTCGACAGCCGATCGATGACCTGGAGTATCTCGATCATTCTCGGGCTGCCGCCAATGATCGCCGAGTAGTCGCCCACGAGTCCTTTGCGCCGGGTCTTCGTTCTCGCTTTCGCGGGAGGGGCCGGTGTTTTTTCGCCGCTCTCTTTCTGGCGGCACAGCTCACGCCAGAGAGATTCGTTTTCTTCGCTGGCCTTAGCCAGGTCCTGCCCTGCGGCCATCGCCCGGCAGTAGACGAGCGCGGCGGCGAGGTTGCGCTCTTCGAGGTTCAACTCTTTGAAGCGGTTCTCCACCAGGATGACGCCCCGGACTGAGTCTCTGGAGACCGCGGGCAGGGCGAGTCGTGAGCCGCATCGGTTGTCGGTTTCCTCGTAACAGGGGAGGCCTCCGCGGGCGGCCTTCAGCAGGAAGGTTTCGGAAACCTTGCTCGCGGGATCGTTGATGGAGTCTCCATCAAGATCCCGGGAGGCTGAGCAGTTGCCAAGCTCTACACTGTCTTCCTCGGCCTGGTTTTCACAGGGGAATAGAAAGGCGCGCTCGGCTCCGAAAATCCTGATTAACTCACCGAGAACCGAGCGATGGTATTCCTGCGGACTCTTTCCGCCCAGGCAGGACGTCGCCTCCAGGGCATGACGAAAGAAGCCGCTGCCTGGAAGGATGGCCTGTGAATGGCTCCAGAGCTCTTCCAGGAGAGTTCTTGCCGATTTTTCGACCGTTTCGTTAACCATCGTCGTGAAACTCCCGCACTATAAATGACCCGAAGGAGTATAACATCGAGCCCGAAAACCGTCTCAGGAGGGTGATTTACGGCATTTAGGAGCAGATAATCGGAACTTGGCCGAGTGAGGGGGGACTCTTTGACTTCGCCCCTGCCATGCACTAAGCTTCCGCGATGCCCGTAGTGGGCGTTTAGAAGCCTGAATTGCCCTATTTTTCGAGAGTTTGCATTTTTATGGAACGTACCCTCATTCTTGTAAAAGTGGATGGCGTCCAGAGGCGCCTGGTAGGTGAAATCCTCGGTCGTTTCGAGGCGAAAGGTCTCAAGCTCGTGGGGCTCAAGTTTCGCCAGTTTCCACGTGAGGTCATCGAGGAGCATTACGGAGAGCATCGGGACAAACCGTTCTTTCCCAATGTAGTCGGCTTCATGACCAGCGGTCCGGTGTGCGCGCTGGCGCTCGAGGGGCCGGAGGCCATCTCCGTCTGCCGCAAGTTGATCGGTCAGACCCAGTCGAGGGAGGCTGACCCGGGAACGATCCGGGGTGACCTCGGTATCTCCAGGCAGTTCAACCTGGTTCATGGCTCGGATTCCGCGGAGTCCGCGGAGCGTGAACTCGCTCTCTGGTTCAGCGACGAGGAACTCGTCGACTACAGCCTCTGCGATGAGGCCTGGCTGGGAGACTGAATTTTCGAATGAAGGTGAGTCCATGACTCAGCTGCTGTCATGACCTTCGGCGCATCGGAATTGGGAGCGGTGCTCGATGAGTGTCGGGAGGCGCTTGCCGGCGCGCGCCTGAAGAATATCTACGACGAGGGCGACAGGGGCTGGATCTTCAAGCTCTACGCCCGGGGGGAGAACAGGTTTCTTCATCTCAGCGCCCAGCCCCGTTTCGCCAGGCTTCACCTGCAGCAGGAGCGAGGGAGCTCGCCGGCATCTCCCGGCGACTTCTGCCGGGCTCTGCGCTCGCGCCTCGCGGGGGCTGTGCTGGAAGATCTTCGCCAGGTGGGGAGCGATCGGATCGCCGAGCTGGTCTTCGATACGGCTGCCGGCCGCCAGTGCCTGGTTCATGAGATGTTCGGCGCGCGGCCGGAAATCCTTCTGCTCGATGAGGGGCGCAGGGTCAGCTGCACTCTCTCGGATGTCTCAGGCAACTCGGCGCGTCATGACAGGGGAGAGGTCTACGAGTATCCGCCGCCTCCCCAGGCTCCCGGTTCCGGAGGATCCGATTGGCTCACAGGTTCGCAGGGAGAGGGGGAGTTTCCGCTCAATTTCCGGGTGGCACGGAAGCTCTCCGCCCTGGAGGCAGAGGCCGCACTGCTCGAAAAAAAGAAGAAGCTCTCCGGCGCCCTGAAACGGGAGCGGAAGCGGTTGCGGAAGATCCTGGGGAAGCTCGAAGAGGAACTCGGGGCGCTGGATGGTTTCGAACGCCAGCGTGAGCTTGGCGAACTCCTCAAGGGTTCCTATGGCAGTCTGCGCCGTGGACTGAAAGAGGTCGAGCTGGTCGACTATTTTTCCGATGGGCAGGAGCCGGTTCGAATAGAGCTCGATGCCAGGCTTGGACCCGAAGAGAACATCGAGCGCTACTTCAAACGCTATCGCAAGGCCCGCCGAGCCGGCCCCTCGATAGAAAAACGCAGGGGAGAGGTCGAGGGGAAGCTCGAGAAGATTTCGCTGCTGGCGGCGCAGGTCGATGAGGCCGCTGATGATGGCACCCTCGAGAGCTTGTCAGGGGAGGCCCAACCGCACCTCCGTTCCAGGAAACGTTCGCGCGGGCGCCGCAGGGAAGATGCGCCCTCCGGGCCGAGAAGCTTTGTTTCTTCAGAGGGTTTTACGATCCTCGTGGGGCGCAATGCGCGGGAGAACGACCAGTTGAGCTTGCGCATGGCGAGGGGGAACGACATTTTTCTTCATGCCAGCGGACGGCCGGGGGCGCATGTGATCATTCGCACCGTGGCAGGTAAGACGGTCCCGAGGGACACCCTGCTCGAGGCGGCGCAGCTGGCTCTCTACTACAGCCTCACTCGTCGCTCGAGCGCGGTTTTTGTCGAGGGAGCTTCGGCTGATGTGGACTATGCTCCGGCCAAGCTGCTCTCGAAGCCGAAGGGGGCTCCTCCGGGTCTCGTACTGCTCAGGAGCCACAAAACGTTGAGAGTTCGCCTGGATAAGGAGATTTTCGATCGGATCGAGGGAAGCCGCTAATTTGACCCTGTGGCAGTCTCGTGTTAGGTTCTCAGCAGTGAAGCGGAGAAGAGAAAACGCTTCGAGCCCTGGGCTGGTGTCTCGAGAGACGAAGTGACCTTCAGTTACTGTCAATCGGTCGGGGATGCTTGAGCGGGGCGCAGTTGTTCACGAAGATGTTCAGAAAGAAAATCGAAGCATGAAAAGTATGAGCTTCTTTCCGTCTCGGTCGAGCCTTTGTCTTTTGGCCTGCGGTCTATTGGCCTGTCCGACCCTTTTCATTTGCGGGTGCGGATCGACGGGTAAGAGCAATCTTACTTCCGTAGAGATCGCCCAGAAGGCCAAGACCCTGCGCGAGGAGGCGTTAGCTTGTTACCAGCGCTTCTACGCTTCCCAGACCGATGCGGATAAGGGAATCGACATCGAGGCGTTGACTTGTTTCGTCGATCGACGCAAGAGTACCGCCGCGCTCTTTCCCAACGCCATCGATTGTCCCAGTTGTTACGCTCAATACGGAGAGGCGTTGCGCATGCTTGGGGTCTATTACAGAACCCTGGGGCTGAAGCAGGCCGAGCAGGCGAAGAATGCAACTGGCGAGAAGAAAACGGCGCTGGAGGCCCGCAGCGTGGCGAACAGGGAAAAGTCCGACCTCAATTTCAAAATGTGCCTGCAGCAGTTCAACATCAACTTCAGCACCGGCCAGGCCAGCCCTGATGCCTATTGGAGTGCTTTTGAGGCAGCCTACCTGCTCAAGCAATACAGCTTTGCCCTCGAGTTTCTCAAGGGTTACGAGCTCAATAATGCTCTCAACTCTACGGAGAAGACAAAGCTCGAAAAATGGCGCCAGCGTACCGCTCTGGCCCAGAAGAAAAAGCTCCGTGACGAGGTTCGCAAAGAACTCGAAAACAAGTAACACTGGGCTTTGCAGCAGGTCTTTCCTGGACTGAGGTATCTCTGTTGCTGCCGCGGGCATTCTGTTGCTGCCGCGGGCATTCTGGAGGCAGATGGCCGGTCTGGGTGACGAGGAGGCTTCGGCTCTTCCAGCGGCTCTGCAGCTTAAATTTGAGTAAAATAGGTCCAAAAACTGCCAAATTGACATTTTTCGGTGTAGATGAGCCACTCTGTAGGTATGATCTCTGGGTTATTGATCGTTCCTGGAGACTGAAATATGCCAGAAAGACAGGAAGTGAGCATCTCGAGCTCCCAGAAGGACTGGGGGGTGGATGTCGCCGCAATGGCAGGGAGCCTGGTCCATGAGATCAAGAATCCCCTTTCTACGATCAATCTGAGTGCCCAGTTGCTGCAGGAGGAGTGGAAGGATGCCAGCACTCCGAAGGAGCAGAGAGCTCTCAGGCGCCTTGAGGTCATGTCGTCGGAGGTTCAGCGAGTCGAGCGCATCATCGAGACCTTTCTGCGCTTCACCGAGCGGCATAAGCTGGCGTTGGAGGTCAAGAGCCTCAATGAGATGCTGGAGGATCTTGCCGAATTCATGACCGCCAAGGCCGAGCGCTCAGGTGTGCAGATTCGCCTGGGGCTCTCTTCCAGCCTGGAGGCTTTTTCCTTCGACGTTGACCTGGTTCGGCAGGTATTCCACAACCTTGTTCAGAATGCCTGCCAGGCGATGAGTCCGGAGGGTGGAGAGCTGATTCTCAAGACCGATCGAGTTGAACGGGATGGCATCCAATACGCGGTAGGGGCGGTGACCGATACCGGGCCTGGAATCGAAGGAGACAAGCTGGAGCGGGTCTTTGAGCTCTATTACTCCACCCGGGATGGCGGTACCGGTTTCGGGCTGGCGATTTCCAGGCGGATCATTGAGGAGCACGGCGGGTTCATTGAAGTGCAGAGCGCCAAGGGGAAGGGGAGCCAGTTCTCCGTTTACCTTCCCATCGAGAGGAATGAAACATGAGCGTTGATGCAACAACGGAAGAACTGCAGGCCGATTCAGGTGAGGTTCCCAGTGAAGATGCCGATCGCGGCCGGGGGCTCATCTTAATCGTCGACGATGACCGAAACCATGCCGAGGGGTCGCGCGACGTTCTCGAGATGGTGGGCTTCCGCTGCGATGTCGCCACCAGCGGCGCGGAGGGGATCTCCATGCTCTCCCGGCGGCAGTATGATCTTGTGCTTACGGACCTGGTCATGGATGACGTCGATGGGATGGAGATCATCCGCCAGGCCCAGCAGATCAATCCATTTGTGGCGGTGGTGGTCTTCACCGGCCATGCGACCATCGAGACGGCGGTCGAGGCTCTCAAGCGCGGCGCGGTGGATTATCTCGTCAAGCCGCTGAATATCGAGGGTTTGCGGGTTCGTGTAGAGCGGGCGCTCGAGCACCAGGAGCTTGTCAGGGTGAATCGCGAGCTTGAGGAGAGGCTCGACAAGCGCTTCGGATTCGAGAAGATCATCGGCAATAGCGAGCCGATGCGAAAGGTCATCGAGTTGTGCAAGCAGATCGCCGAGACGGATGTTTCCGTTCTGATCACCGGGGAAAACGGAACGGGCAAGGAACTCATAGCCCAGGCCCTGCACGAGAACAGCCTGCGCAAGGGTCGTCCCCTGGTGCCGCTCAATTGCGCCGCGCTCTCCCCCCAACTGGTCGAGAGCGAGCTCTTCGGTCATGAGAAGGGCGCCTTCACCGGGGCTAATTTTCAGAAGAAGGGTCGCTTCGAGTTTTCCGACCGGGGCACCCTGTTCCTCGATGAGGTCGGCGATATCCCGATGGAGACCCAGGTGAAGCTGCTCAGGGTCCTTGAGGACGGGGAGATTACGCGGGTTGGTTCCAACAAGCCGATCAAGGTCGATGTGCGCCTGATCTCGGCCACCAACCGTGAGATCGAAACCCTGATCGAGGACGGCAAGTTTCGCGAGGATCTCTACTACCGTCTCAAGGTGGTTACCGTTCACCTGCCGCCGCTTCGCGAGCGGCGCCAGGACATTCCGCTCCTTCTGAATCACTTCATCGGGCAGTTTTCACGCGCCTACAAAAAGCCGGTGCGTGAAATCGAACGCGAGGCTGTCAACATCCTCAGCTCGTACAGCTGGCCCGGCAATGTGAGGGAGTTGAAGCACGTCGTGGAGAATATGGTGGTGGTCTCGGGCGGGCCTGTGCTGATGGTAGAGAACCTTCCCGAGAGCATTCACCAGGGCCAGCACAAGTCACCCACCGAGGTCCAGTCCCTTGTCGGAGTGCCTCTCAAGGAGGTCGAGAAGATTCTCATCGAGCAGACGCTCGAACAGGTTGGAGGCAATCGCCAGGAGGCGGCGAGGATGCTCGGCATCGGAGAGCGAACGATGTATCGCAAGCTCAAGGAGTACGGGTTGAGTTGAGCCCGACTCCCATTACTGCCAGCGTGACAAGGCAGAGGCGGTCAATGCCTGCCACTTTGGCAGATCCGAGAGCTTGCCAATCTGCGGGGGGCAGTTTTTTATTACCATAAGTTATTTAATAACAACAACTAAAGGCTAAGCCCCTGACGGTTGGGAACGCTATTTGCATTTCTTTCAGGTCAGAAGAGTTCCTGCGTTCTTCCTTTGCCGAGGTTTGGAAAAACCCGGCGTTCGAGAGCGCGGGCAAAACAAGTTCAGTAAACGAAAACAGAAATAACAGAGTCTTGGACTCAGGGGGCTTCAATGTCCAAAATCATCGGAATCGATCTTGGAACCACGAATTCAGTCGTGGCAGTAATGGAAGGCGAAGAACCGGCTGTCATCGCCAACGCGGATGGAAACAGGGTCACTCCCAGCGTTGTGGCCTTTACCGACAAGGGTCGCCTGGTCGGCATGCCGGCCAAGCGCCAGGCTGTCACCAACCCGAACCGTACGATTTTCTCTATCAAGCGCTTCATGGGGCGGCGTCATGCCGAGGTCTCCAGCGAAGAAAAAATGGTTCCTTACCCGATCAGTGGAGGGGCTGACGAGCTGGTCAAGGTGGAGATCGACGGTAAGAGCTACACGCCGCCTGAGATTTCCGCCATCGTGCTGCAGAATCTCAAGGAAACTGCAGAGAGCTATCTTGGCGAGAAGGTAGAGAAGGCCGTCATCACGGTGCCGGCGTATTTCAACGATTCTCAGCGCCAGGCGACCAAGGATGCCGGCAAGATCGCCGGGCTCGAGGTTGAGCGTATCATCAACGAGCCGACCGCCGCGGCGCTGGCGTATGGGCTCAAGGGCAAGAAGTCAGGTGAGAGGGTCGCTGTTTTCGATCTCGGAGGCGGCACCTTCGATGTCTCGATTCTCGAGGTGGACGAGGGCTTCTTCAAGGTGCTCTCGACCAATGGCGATACCCATCTCGGAGGAGATGATTTCGACCAGGTTCTGATTGATTACATCGCCGATGAATTTCAGAAGGAGCAGGGAATCAACCTGCGCGGTGATGACATGGCCCTCCAGCGTCTCAAGGAGGCGGCGGAGAAGGCCAAGTGCGAGCTCTCGACCAACCCCGCCACTGATGTGAACCTTCCCTTTATCACGGCGGACCAGAGCGGGCCGAAGCATCTTCAGATGGAGATTACCCAGGCGACCTTTGAGCAGCTCATCGAGTCCCTGCTCGATCGCCTGCGTAAGCCCTGCACCAAGGCTCTCGAGGATGCGGGCTTCACCCCTGACCAGGTCGATGAGATTGTCCTGGTGGGAGGCTCGACCCGTATTCCTTCTGTTCAGAAGGTCGTCGAGGAGATCTTTCAGAAAGACGCCAACCGTTCGGTGAATCCCGACGAGGTCGTCGCTCTCGGGGCGGCTATCCAGGGAGGAATTCTGCAGGGAGACGAAAATCTCAAGGATGTTCTCCTGCTCGACGTCACCCCGCTGTCGCTGGGGATCGAGACCCTCGGAGGGGTCATGTCGAAGCTCATCGAGCGCAACTCGACCATTCCGACGACCAAGAAGGAGGTCTACTCGACTGCCGCTGACAATCAGCCCGGGGTCGAGATCAAGGTCTTCCAGGGGGAGCGCGAGCTCTGTAACGACAATCGCCTGCTGGACAGGTTCAACCTGGATGGGTTGCCGCCGGCGCCCCGGGGGGTTCCCCAGATCGAGGTCTCCTTCGATATCGATGCCAACGGTATTCTCAACGTTTCGGCCAAGGATCTCGGCAGCGGCAAGGAGCAGAAGATTCGGATCGAATCTTCCAGCGGCCTTTCCGAGGAAGAGGTCGACAAGATGAAGGCCGACGCCGAGTCGCACGCCGATGAGGATCGCAAGACTCGGGAGAAGATCGATCTGAAGAACCAGGTTGACGCTCTGATCCATCAGCGAGAGAAGTTTCTCGAGGAGAACAAGGACAAGCTCTCCGAGGAGGACCGAACCAGCCTCCAGAACGCTCTCGACGGGCTCAAATCCGCCAGGGATGCCGAAAACATCGAGGGGATGAAGAGCAGCATGGAGGAGGTGGAGAAGATCGCCGCCTCTCTTGGAGAACAGCTCTACAAGGATGCGGCCAGCGCGACACAGGGCGCTGGAGGAGCGGACGATCCGGCCGCTGGCGCGGCTCCCGGGGGGGGGGAGCAGGCGGATGAGGACATCATCGACGCCGACTTCGAGGTCAAGGATGAGGCCAGTGAAGAGGCCGACAAGGCCGAGGCCAGTGAAGAGGCCAAGGATTGAGGCCTGTCTTCACGGCTGGTTGATCCAGCTCATTCATTGTTCTATCAGGCCGGGAGCTTTCGGGCTCCCGGTTTTTCTTTGTCAGCGGGTCTTTACCGGAACTAGAGCGCGATTTTCTTTCCGCAGGAGGCATCCTTGGGCAGGAGAAATACAATTGAGAGGGTTCTTGCAGTAGTATTGTGATTTCCAATACTCCCGGAAGAGCCCGGTTGAGGGCCTGCGCTGGGAGAGGGTGTCGTGTTGGCCGCCGCAGGCCCGCGATGTCCGTATCCTGCAGTATTGTTTATCGAGATGGATCGGAGCCAGCAGATGAAAGTTACCCTCAAATCCACGGTCGGCCGCAGTGCCGTTCGGGTTGTCCCCGTGTTTTCCGATGGAGGCGGAGCCAAGAAAGCTTCAGGTCTTGATCCCGCTTTGGCGGCGATCGTCAGGAAGGCCGATTCTACCGGCATCTTCTCGGGCAAGAAGGGAGAGGTGCTTCCCCAGGTGGCACCGGATTCTGCCGTCGAAAAGACGCTCCTTCTGATGGGTCTCGGTCCTCGAAAGAAGCTCGACGGAGAGGTTCTCCGGACGGTATTCGGAAATCTTGGCCGCAGGCTCGCCAGGCTTTCGGGTAAGAAGGCCTCCCTCTCTCTGGAGCAGGGAGCCGCCGCGGTCTGTATCGCAAAGCTGGGCGCGGCGCAGGCCGCGCGCTGCATGCTGGAGGGGTGCAGATTGGGCGCCTACGACTACCAGGCCCAGAAGGGCGGCAGGAAACCGCGCAAGCCGGCCTCGAGCCTGGCGCTTGAGTGTGGAGATTCCGACGCCTCGCTGCTCAAGCTCCTGCGGTCGGGTCTGAAGCTCGCCGATGCCTGCGTCGATGGAGTGAACCTCGCCAGGGAGCTGGCCAATACGCCCGGCAACTACCTCTACCCGGCCAGCCTCGCGTCGAAGGCCCGGTCCATGGCCCGCTCGAGCGGGCTCAAATGCAAGGTGCTTGGAGAGAGAGACCTGCAGCGCGAGAAGATGGGAGGCATACTTGGAGTCGCCCAGGGAAGCAACCGGGCTCCGAGACTGATCCAGCTCGAATACACTCCGCGAGGCAAAGCCGAAAAGACCCTCGTCATTGTCGGCAAGGCCGTCACCTTTGACTCCGGAGGCATCTCCATCAAGCCCGCCGGCGGCATGCAGGACATGAAGTTCGATATGGCCGGCGGCGCCGCGGCGATTGGAGCCATGCAGGCCCTTGCCCGTCTCAAGCCAAAGCTCAGGGTGGTGGCGATCGTGCCTTCAGCGGAGAACCTGCTTGGCGGTTCAGCCTACCGTCCCGGTGATGTGCTGACCTCGGCCAGCGGCAAAACCATCGAGGTTATCAATACCGATGCGGAGGGCAGGCTGTTGCTTGCCGATGCCCTGCACTACAGCCGCCGCTTCAAGCCGGACGCGGTCGTTGATATGGCGACCCTTACCGGCGCCTGCGTGATCGCGCTGGGAACTCATGCCAGCGGCCTGATGAGCAACGACAAGGCTCTTGCCCGCCAGCTATTGAAGGTGTCGGCTGATTGCGGCGAGCGGATCTGGGAGCTCCCTCTCTTCGACGAGTACTATAAGATGGTTGAGAGCAAGGTGGCGGACGTCAGGAATTCCAGCGGCCGCGACGCGGGAGCATCGACTGCCGGAGCTTTTCTGGGCCATTTCATCAAGGGCGTCCCCTGGGCTCATCTCGATATCGCCGGTACAGCCTGGCGACAGGCCCCCCTGGGCTATCAGCCGCGCGGGGCGACCGGAGCGGGCGTGCGCCTGATGGTCGAATTGGCACTGTCGATGGGAGCCTGAAAACAATGGGAGCCTGAAAAGGCCGATAATAAACGGGAAACAGAATACGATTCTTCAATAGCCAGAGGGACTTACGGGTTGTGAGGTACCCCCTATGGAAACTCAGGCTAATCTTGTTATAATCTTCGATTCGTTAGTTTTAAGTTCACGCGAAAATACGATTTAGAGTTTTTTTCGCCGCCGGGATTCAAGCCGCGGCGGGAAGGTATATCGACGGCCGGCCGCCGGGCTTGCCGTTTAATGTGTGATCGGACCCCAGGGGCCGCTCAATCAAAGGAAACAGGTCATCATGAAGCTCATGAATTCTTTTGCCGGCAGGTCTCTTCTGCTCGGCGCTTTCTTTCTCAGTGTTCTTGTTGGCGCGACGTATGCCTCCGCCCAGGAAGAGCGTAAAGTTTCTCACATTCTGCTGGCCTCCAAGGCCCAGGCTGAACAGGTTCGCAAAGAGGTGATTGCCGCCGGCGGCGATGCGAAGGCCTTCACGGCCGCCTGCTACAAGCATTCCAAGGATGCGACCACCAAGCCGCTGGGAGGAAACCTCGGCTTCATTCGTCAAAACAGCGGTTACGATCCGGCCTTCAGCGCGGCGGCGTTCAATCTCAAGACAGGTGGTATTTCAGAGCCGGTTCTTACGGAATTCGGCTGGCACCTGATTCAGGTGAGCGAGATCAAGGCCGGTTCAGCCCCGAAAAAGGCAGCCGCGGCAGCAGCCACGGGGCAGAAAACCCCTGCGCCCCCTGCCAAGCCCGCAGCGACGCCGCCGGTCAAGCCCGTAGTGGTCACGCCTGCCAAGCCCGCAGCGACGCCGCCGGCCAAGCCCGCAGTCACACCGCAGCCGACTCAGCAGCAGCCGAAGGACCCCGCGGCGGTCAAGGCCGCGCAGGCCGCTTCCGCTGCCAAGGCCGCGACCCAGAAGGCCGTGCCCAAGCGTCGTCCGCTTGCCGTTTCCCGTAAGGTCATCCTGACGATCGAGAGCGTTCTTTCCGGCGCCTCTCCTCGCGGTTCGCAGCTCTCCTTTCGCAAGGATTTGGCCGTAGAACTGAACCTGACCCTCAAGAATGAAAGCAAGACGGACCAGAGGCTCCCTGCCCCGGCTCTGTTGCCGCTGGGATTTGAGGTCACTCGCCTGAGCGATAACAAGAAGATGGCGGGAGATTTCAGCGCTGTCGCCGAGCCGGCCAGCTACTTCTCTACTCTCAAGAGCTGGGAAATCACCGGGCTGGCCGTCAGCCTCAACGAGTACTTTCCAAGCCTGACGCCGTCCGGCCGCTACAGAATCAACTGGTCCGGCGCGGCCTTCATCTCGAACCTGGAGGCTCGATTCGCAAAGGTGAAGGACCTTCCCGATTACTCAGTTCTCAAGGCTGAGCTCATGAAGGACAATTCCATCAGGACGAGGAAGGTCTTCCTGGATCGTTCCGCCAACCGCTCCTCTTCACTTGGCGGTGATTTCGAGTTTTCCGTCTTCGGTACGGTTACCTCCAACGTCAAGTACTATGCGCGGGTCAATCTTACTACGGGTACCGACCCCATCGTTTTCGAACTCTCCGGCAGCAAGCGGGGCAATCTCTTCGCTCTGCGGCAGTTTATCAATCTTGCTAACGAGGGGTTCTACGACCGTCTTAATTTCTATGATGTACAGGCGGATGATTACGCCCTGGGCGGCTGTTCGAGCAAGAACGGCATGGGGGTACCTCCTATTCGCATTGCGAACCTGAAGAATGATGATGCCGTCAAGCATACGGTTGGCACGGTTTCCTTTCTGACCAGAGTCTCTTCCAAGCAGGGTAAGTCTCGCGGGGGCGAGGTCGGAAGCATCTTCTTCGTATCCCTGAAGGACCATCCGGAGCTGGATACCGAACACGTGCCGATCGGTAAGGTTGTCGAGGGGCTTGACCAGATCAAGAAGCTCACTTCCCAGACGCTTTTTGACAGCGTGGTCATCCTGACCGAGGCTGAGTACAAGGGTGAGTCTCCGGATGCCGCCGCGGTGGCCTCCGTGGCCAAGCCGATCACTCCCAAGCCTCCCGCTACGGGCGAAGGAATCACTCTCGAAAATCCTGAAATTCTTATCAAGACCGCGAAGGGTGATCTCGAGGTGACTCTCTTCGAGAACAACTGCTACAGTACGGTCGCCAGCTTCGTGACGCTGGCGGAGAAGGATTTCTTCTCCAAGGGCCCCGATGGCGGAAAGATGACCTTCTATGAGTCTATCGAGCAGGATGGTAAGAATCTCTGTCTGATCACCGGTAGTCCGACCAATGATGGCGATGGCGACCCGGGCTACAAGCTCATCGATGAGCAGACCAAGCACAAATGCGAGCGCGGCTCCCTTGTCATGTTGAAACAGTATGATGACGAGACGGATGGCTACGCTGAGAACAGCTCGGGCAGCCAATTCTTCATCTGCACCCAGGACATTCCCTACTTTGATGTCAACTTTGACTTCACTGTTTTCGGTAAGGTGACCAAGGGACTGGAGGTCCTCGACAAGCTCAAGAAGGGCGATGCCCTCGAGGCCATCAATGTGGTCAAGAAGAAGAGCCACGGCTACGGAAACATCCGCAAGGCCAAGTAACAGCGGATAAGAATTCGCTGGCAGAAGAGGCCTGGAGACCGCCCCCGGTTCCCAGGCCTCTTTTTTCGTTCAGGCCTGGCGTACCCGCGTTGCCCTGCTTGTCTCGGTGGGCGCCAGTGGATAAGATAGGCCGTCTGAACGAAACCAGGAAAGGGCGAGATGAAGACTGCCGGACATCAGCAATACAACGAGGCTGCCGTTACCCAACTGCGCGAAGAGGTCGGCCGGAGGAGACTCTCACTCCAGGAGTGGCTCGAGCTTCTTCCCGCCACCGACGATGTCACGCAGCCGCTGGCTGTTTCCGACGAGGAGCTCTTCGCTCTCGCTGACAGCCGCCGCCGGCAATTGCATCCCGACGATGTCGTTACCTACATCATCGATCGCAATATCAGCTACACCAATATCTGCACCTCGATCTGCAATTTCTGCGCCTTTTATCGCTCACCCGGCGAGGACGGGGGTTACGTTCTTTCCTACGAGGAAATCTTTTCGAAGGTAGAGGAAACTGTCGAGCTCGGCGGCAGCGGAATCCTCTTCCAGGGCGGGCTCCATCCTGAGCTTGGGCTGGATTGGTATACGAAGCTCTTCAGCGAGCTCAAGAGTCGCTATGGAATCCACCTCCATTGTCTCTCTCCGACCGAAATCCTCGGCCTGGAGGAGATTACCGGTCTCGGCGCCCGTGAAATCCTGACGATTCTCAAGGAGTCCGGCATGGACTCCATGCCCGGCGGGGGGGGCGAAATCCTCGTTGACGAGGTGCGCTCCAAGCGTCGCTCAAAGGTCAATTCCAGGGAGTGGCTCGATATCATGGAGGCGGCCCAGGAGGTGGGCCTGCCAACGACCGCGACGATGATGTTTGGCCATGGCGAAACGCTTGCTCATCGTCTCCAGCACCTTGAGGAGATCCGCCTGCTTCAGGATCGAACACGGGGATTCGTTTCTTTTATCCTGTGGAATTTTCAGCCGGACAATACGCCGCTTGGAAAAAAATATCCTGATCGCATGGAGGCCGGGGAATATCTTCGCTGGCTCGCCCTCAGCCGTGTCTACCTGGATAATATCGACAATCTCCAGGTCTCCTGGCTGACCCAGGGCCTCGAGGTCGGTAAGACGGCTCTTCGCTGCGGCGCCAACGACCTGGGTTCCGTCATGATCGAGGAGAATGTTATCAAGCCCGCCGGCGCCAATAACGAGGCGACCAACGATGTGCTTCGCGAGGCCATCCTGGATGCGGGCTTTACCCCCCAGCTTCGCAACGCCGCCTATCGCCGGCTCGAGGACGCCGCCGGTTTGTCATGACGGGAGCTGCCCTGACCGACGTCCATCGTGAGGAAGCAGGAGCGTTTACCGCGGCCTGGGGCCTCGAACTACCCGGCAGTTTCAGGCAGGGGGCCGCGGCGGAATACGCGGCGGTCGGTGAGTCCGTGGGGCTTTTTGATGAGAGCTATCGCGGAGTGATTGATTTTCTGGGAGAGGATGTCGCCGCCATGCTCGACAAGGTGGTCTCCTCGCCTGCGCCATCCCTTGAAAATCGAGTCGGGCAGAACTCGTGTATCTTGTCTGCCAAGGGACGTCTACTTGGCGCCTTTTCCCTCTACCGTCTGTCGGCCGAGCATTTTCGGGCGATTCTCGCGGAGCCTACCCGGGAGATTCTCCTCGAGAGCCTGCGCAAGTACGCCTTCCTGAGCGACATCGAGGTGCGTGATGCGACCAGCGAGTTTTCCGTTCTGGCCCTGCGCGGCCCTCGGGCCGCCTCGGTACTGGAGGCGGCGGGGGATGGCGAGGCGCCGGCTGTTTTCCAGATGGCCTCAGTCCAATCTGGAGAGGTGAGCATCGATTGCGTCTGCGCCGGCGAATCCGGCGGCTACGAGCTCTGGGTGCCGGCCGCTGAACTGGTAGGTCTGTGGGGGGGGCTGCGAGATCTTGTCGCGGATGCCGGAGGCCAGCCCGTTGGCTGGGAGGCCGCCGAGGCCTGGCGTATCGAGACCGGTCGAGCAAGCTATGGGCGCGATTACGATGGTGATTTTTTTCCTGTCGAGGTGAATGAAGAACATCGGCTCAGCTACGATAAATGCTATGTGGGGCAGGAGGTCGTCGCCCGGATGAGGACCTACGGACATGCGAATCGTAAGCTGTTTCATCTTTTCAGCGCCAACGACGTGGAACTGAGCGAGGGAGTTTCTGTCTATTCCGATTCTGTCGAGGCCGGACGAATCGGAACGGCCTGTCATTCATTTGCCCATTCACGCCCTCTCGCACTTGCAATGATTCAGCGCAAATTCTTTAATAGCAACGGCTTGCATCTTGAGGGAGGCGAACCTGTAGAGGTAGCTGAGGTGCCTGGCCGGGGAGAGTGAGCCTGCTGTTTTTCCCCGCCGGTAGCTGGCGGCACAGAGGCGCCTCGTTTTTCATTGCCCGGGATTGCAACACCCGGGCTTCTCGGGATAGAAAGAGGGCTTCTTTTATCTCTTCGGAGACCAGGGGGAGCAATCGATTGAATGTCAGAGAGGTTGAATCGCAGTGATAGTTCTGAAGTTTGGCGGTACATCAGTAGGTAGCTCGTCTGCGATCAGGCGGGTGGGATCCATCATCCAGGAGAGGCTCGAGAAGCAGCCCTTCGTCGTGGTCTCAGCCGTGGGCGGCGTTACCGACCGGTTGTTCGAATTACGGGATCTCTGCCTGGAGAAGCAGGCCTGGGAGGACTCCTTCGCGAGCCTCTGTGGGATTCATCGTACGATCCTGGAGGAGCTGGAGCTCGACGTCCAGCTTGTAGACGGGCTGCTGGAGGAGTTGAAAGGTCTGCTTGGAGAGCTCGCCGCCGCCGGAGAGTGTACTCCCAGGATGCTCGATCACCTGGTCTCTTTTGGCGAGAGGATGTCTTCTCGGCTTGTCGCAGGCCACCTGCAGACCCTGGGAATAGAATCCTGCGCGGTCGATGCTTTCGACGCGGGCCTGGTAACAGATGGCCGATTCCAGAGGGCTCGCCCCCTGGATGATGTTAACTCGAGAATCCAGGAGGCCTGTCGCTCTCTCACCGGAGTGGTTGTCGCCACCGGTTACATCGCCCGCGATGAAGAGGGAAACATCACCACCCTGGGCCGCGGGGGAAGTGACTACACCGCGTCAATTTTCGGCGCGGCCCTCGGCTCCGAGGAAATCCAGATCTGGACAGATGTAGACGGGGTCATGACCGCTGACCCGAGGATCGTGGAGAATGCGCGTCCCCTGGCGACCCTCTCGTTCGAGGAGGCCGCGGAGCTCGCTTTTTACGGGGCGAGAGTCATCCACCCGGCCACCATGATTCCCGCGGTCGATAAGGATATACCCATTCGCGTCCTCAACACCCACAGGCCGGATTTTCCCGGGACGCTCATCCTGGCGGATCTCGCAGAGGATGCCCGCGGGGTGAAATCGATCACCAGCAAATCCCACGTCAGCGTGGTGAACGTCGTCGCTCCGCGCATGCTCGACCAATACGGATTCCTCGCCAGGGTCGCTGATGTGTTCAGCCGCTTCGAGGTCGTGGTCGACATCATTGCCACCTCCGAGGTCAGTATCGCATTTACGACCCAGGGCGGGGGGCGGCTTGACTCCGCTATCGACGAGCTCAAGGAATTCTGCAGGGTGGATGTCTACCATGACCGGGAGCAGATCAGTGTCGTTGGTGAAGATATCAGGGATCGTATCGGGTTCGCCTCCGAGGTATTCGATGTGCTGGGTGAATTGAAGGTGAACGTCGAGCTGATCTCCTTCGGAGCGACCAGGATCAATCTCAGCTTCCTGGTCGGTGAGGGCCAGGCGGCGGATGTTGTTCGAGGACTTCACAAGAGGCTATTTGAATCGTGAAGATCGCCCTGGCCCAACTCAACACGATCGTCGGGGATTGCGAAGGCAATCTTGCCAGGGTGCTCAGCTCCCTCGAGCGCGCCAGGGAGGAGGGTGTCGACCTGGTCGTATTTCCGGAGCAGACCCTGCCGGGCTACCCGGCGGAGGATCTGCTGGAGCGAGAGGATTTTATCGACCAGGTGCAGGATGTCTTCGAGAGGGCGGTACAGGCCTGCCAGGGAACTGCGATGGTACTTGGTACAATCGTTCGTACCGGCTGTCCTGAGGGTAAACCCATCTACAATAGCGCGGCGCTTGTCCAGGACGGGAAGGTCCTGGGGTTCCAGCACAAGACCCTCCTGCCTACCTACGATGTCTTCGATGAGGCACGGTATTTCTGTCCGGCCCGGGAGCACCCTGTCTTCGAATTCAAGGGCCGAAAGCTGGCCCTTGCCATCTGCGAGGATCTCTGGAACCGCCCCGGTTTCTGCGTGGAGAATATGTACGACATCGATCCTGTCGAGAAATGGGTGGCGGATGGAGAAGCCGATCTGGTCATCGCGATTTCCGCCTCTCCCTTCAGCCTTGGCCGGCCTCGTTTTCGCCGGCGCCTGCTGGGGGAGATTGCAAGTTCAAAGGGGGTCGACCTGGTCTACTGCAACCTGGTCGGCGGCAACACCTCCCTGGTATTCGATGGGACCAGCATCGCCCTTGGCACGAAATCGGAGCTTCTGTCCCAGGCAAGCTCCTTCGATGAGGACTTCGTGGTTTTCGATCTCCCAGGGCGGGATGAGGAGACCGGCGCAGCTCCAGCTGTTGCCGGGGCAGAGGATTCCAGCGGAGAGGACCTGGAGCAGGCCTTTGGGGCCCTGGTGCTCGGGACGCGTGATTACCTGCATAAGAGCGGCTTCAGGAAAGCGGTCCTTGGTCTCAGCGGCGGCATCGACTCGGCCCTGACCGCGGTTGTCGCCGCCGCGGCTCTCGGTCCGGAAAACGTGATTGGCGTCACCATGCCCTCTCGCTACTCATCGGGCGGAAGCGTCAGTGACTCCAGGCAACTGGCTGACAACCTGGGGATCGCTCTCGAGGAGATACCGATCGAGACGATCTTTTCTTCCGTCCTGGAAACTCTGGATCCGGTTTTCGAGGGTCTCGAGGAGGATGTGACCGAGGAAAACATCCAGGCGCGCATCCGGGGCCTCCTGCTGATGGCGCTATCGAATAAGCTCAACGCCCTGCTGCTGACAACGGGCAATAAGTCGGAGCTGGCCGTAGGCTATTGCACCCTCTACGGCGATATGTCCGGAGGCCTGGCGGTGATATCCGACGTCCCGAAGACCCTGGTCTACCGGGTCTCCGAGTGGCTGAATCGTGACGGCGAGGTAATTCCGGGCGCGATTATCGAGAAGCCTCCCTCCGCCGAGCTGCGGCCGGATCAGAAAGACACGGACTCGCTGCCGTCTTATGACATTCTCGATGCGATTCTCGAGGCCTATGTAGAAGAAGGTCGTGGACTGCGGGAGCTTGTCGAGCTCGGCTTCGAGGAGGAGACTGTCGCCGGGATTCTCAGGATGGTGGATCTGAACGAATACAAGAGACTGCAGGCGGCGCCGGGCCTGCGAATTACCTCGAAGGCCTTCGGGCCGGGACGGCGTTTTCCGGTCGTCAAGCGTCTTTCCCGCGGGAGCGGAGCGAAGAAGAACCCTGGAGTTCAAGACGGCGAATAGTGAATCTCCAAATTTATCCAAGGAGCGAACGATGAAGCGATACCTGGTTGTGCTTGGAATCCTGGTGACAGCGCTGGGCGGTCTGCAGGCTGAGGATACGGTCAACTGGCCGCAATTCCGCGGGCCGGGGGCTCGCGGCGTAGCCGAAGGGAAATCCCTGCCCTCCACCTGGAGCAAGACAGAAAATGTGAAGTGGAGCGTTCCGGTTCCCGGCCGGGGGTGGTCCTCGCCGGTGATCTGGGGGGACAAGGTGTTCCTGACCTCCGCGGTCAGCTCCGGTAAGGAGAAGGCGATCAAGAAGGGGCTCTATTTCGGAGGCAACGGGAAGGATCCCTCGCCCAATCGCCATCGATGGATGATCTATTGTTTCAGCTTCAAGAGCGGAAAAAAGCTCTGGGAACGGGAGGCGGATGCGGGCAAGCCCCTTACCCCGAGGCATATCAAGAACAACTACGCTCCCGAGACCCAGGTAACCGATGGCGAGATGGTCTATACCTACTTCGCCGACCAGGGGCTCTTCGCGCACGATCTCAACGGGAGCCTGAAGTGGAAGCGGACGACGAAGGCTTTCCGGACACGCTACAATTGGGGCAGCGCCGCTTCTCCCGCTCTGCATGGTGATTTTATCTACATCCTCAATGACAACGAGGAAAGCTCTTTCATCGAGGCCATCGACAAGAAGACCGGCAAGACCTCCTGGCGCAAGGATCGGGATGAGAAGAGCAACTGGTCGACCCCCTTCGTCTGGAAGAACCCTCTTCGCACCGAGATCATCACGCCGGGAACCGGCAAGACCCGCTCCTATGGACTCGATGGAGAGCTTCTCTGGGAGCTCGTGGCTGACATGTCTTCGATCACCATCGCCACTCCCTTTACCGCTCATGGACTTCTCTACGTCACCTCCGGTTATGTCGGCGATGGCCGCAAGCCGATCTACGCCATTCGCCCGGGAGGGAAGGGTACGATCAATCTGAAGACGGGGGCGGTCGACAAGTCCATTGCCTGGCGCCAGCCCAAGGCGGCTCCCTACAACCCCTCGACCCTGGTGTACAAGGATCTGCTCTATGTTCTCTACGATTTCGGCTTCTTCGCCTGCTTCGATGCAAAGACCGGAGCTGAGATCTATGGCAAGGTGCGGGTGAGAGAGCGTGAGCGAACGCCTTTCACATCCTCTCCCTGGGCCTACGGAGACAAGGTCTTCTGCCTGAGCGAAGACGGGGACTGTTTTGTCTACAAGGCCGGAAGAAAGCATGAGCTGCTGCGAGTCAACAAGCTCGATGAGCTGTGCATGGCGACGCCCGGCATAGCCCGCGGAAGTCTCTTCATCCGGACAGCATCCAGGCTCTACAGGATTTCCGAGTAGGGTACGGTTCGCCGAGGAGATTGCACGAGATGCCCGAGAAACTTATCAGGATTACCCGGCGGCTGGTACGCGAGCTGGAGCCGCTGCGGTTCTCAGATCCCATCGCCTGCGTCTACAATCCGCTGGTCTACGCCCGCAGAGCCCATGAGCAGTACATTCGCCGGTTCGCGCGCAGGGGGGTGGAATCTGTACTCCTGGGGATCAACGGCGGGCCTTTCGGGATGGCCCAGACAGGAGTCCCTTTTGGAGAGGTCCACCATGTGCGGGACTGGCTTGGGATAGAGGAGAAGATTGACAAACCGCCTCTGGAGCATCCAAAGAGGCCGATCCAGGGATTTGATTGCGCCCGTAGCGAGGTCAGCGGCGCCCGCTTGTGGAGCTGGGCCAAGGAAACCTTCGGCAAGCCGGAAAGCTTCTTCAAGCAGTTCTACATCGTGAATTTCTGTCCTCTCATCTTCATGGAGGAATCGGGGCGTAACCTGACCCCGGATCGCTGCCCTTGCGAGGTGCGCGAGAAGCTCTTCGAAATCTGCACCCGGGCTCTGAGAGATACGGTTGAGTATCTTGGTCCCCGGCGAGTGATAGGTGTAGGAAACTTCGCCGAGGGTCGTGCCAGGGAATGCTTCGAGGGTCTCCCGGTCGAGATTGGGAAGGTGCTGCATCCCAGTCCACGCAGCCCCGCCGCCAACCGGGGCTGGGCGGAGGCGGCGCGAAGAGACCTTGAGAGGTGCGGCGTGAAACTGCCGGCCTGATGCGCGGCTCAGGAGCCCTCCAGCCACGCCTCACTGCCGTCTTCGTACTGCTCGCGCTTCCAGACGGGAGCCTCTTCTTTCAGCCTGTCGATCGCGTGGCGCAGGGCGGCGAAAGATTCCTCCCGATGCGCTCCGCCCACGGCTATGAAGACGCTGGTTTCTCCGAGCTCGAGCCTCCCGATTCGGTGGACGATCCGGGCCTGGACTCCAGGCCAGCGTTCGGCTATTTCGTTTTCGAGCTTTTCGATTTCTTTGCCGGCCATCGACTCGTAGGCGTGGTAGTCGATGCCGCTGACCGCTCGGCCAAGATTGGTATTCCGAACCGTTCCGGCAAAGGTGAGAACCGCTCCGTT
>CAJWMA010000011.1 GCA_913042995.1 uncultured bacterium
GTCTCCGCCAGCGTCTCCGCCAGCATCTCCGCCAGCGTCTCCGCCGCCACCGCCAACCTTCGACTCGATATAGCTTACAGCTTCACCGACCGTTCGAATGTTCTCCGAATCTTCATCGGGGATGGTCATATCGAAGGCTTCTTCGAATTCCATCACCAACTCCACGATGTCCAGGGAGTCAGCCCCCAGGTCGTTGATGAAGCTGCTCTCCGCAGTCACCGTGTCGGCACCGACATTGAGCCTCTCAACGACAATCTCTACTACCTTTGCATTGATATCAGACACTATATCTCTCTCCAAAAAAAACCGGCAGGATAATGCCGTCGCCTCGGACCCAGTCCTCAGCAACCGATGGCAAGCCCACCATCCACGCGAATAACTTCTCCAGTAATATAACTCGCACCGGGGCCGCACAGGAAGGCTACCAGCGACGAAATTTCTTCAGGTTTTCCGATTCTGGCCAGGGGAATCCCCTCGGCCATAGCCTCACGCGCCGCCTCAGGCATGGCAGCGGTCATATCCGTCTCAATAAAACCGGGAGCCACGGCATTCACCAGGACGCCGCGCGAGGCCATCTCGCGCGCAAGTGAATAGGTCAGGCTGATGATCCCACCCTTGCTGGCGGCATAATTAACCTGCCCCGCGTTGCCGAGCAGTCCAACGACACTGGTGATATTAACGATCCGTCCGGAACGTTGCCTCAACATCTGGCGAGCGGCCAGCCGACAGGTATTGAAAACTCCTGTGAGATTAGCGGCGAGAACATCGTCCCACTCTTCCTTCTTCATTCTCATCACCAGGTTGTCCCGGGTGATACCGGCGTTGTTGACCAGGATATCGATTTTTTCGAACTCCTCGACAGTCCTGTCGATGAGCTCGCTGACGCTATCCCAGCTCGACACGTCACATCCCACGGGCAGAAAACGCCCGGCTGGATGATCCTCAGCCAGCGCCGCGGCCGCGGCCTCGACACCTTCAACGCCCCGGGCGGTGAGAACCAGGTTCGCTCCCTCGGAGGCAAGCTCCGCGGCGATCGCACGGCCGATGCCCCGCGATGCTCCAGTCACGACGGCCACCTGCCCTTTGAGATGCTGTAAAGATTCGCTCATCGATTCATTTTTCTGAAAAAATCACCAACTCTGAACTGGCCCTATCCTATACAGGAACACCCTCCAGATTGTCCAGAGACTCCAGGGTGCCAATAGACTCTACAACGGCCTCTCGATCAATCTTCCGTACATGACCTCGCAGAACCTTTCCCGGTCCCAGCTCCAGCGCCGTGGAGCAATCCAGGCCCAGGACACCGCGCACGCACTGCTCCCACCTGACCGAATTTTCGATCTGGCGCAGCAAACCTTCCCGGATCTCCTCCGGATCATCCACCCGGGTACCGGAATAATTCGCGAAAAAGGGCAGCCGCGGCGGCGAGATGGCCAGCTCTGCCAGCCAGGGTTGAAGCTTCCTGGTCGCCGATTCCATGAGGGCTGAATGATAGGCGCCGGCCACCCGCAGCGCGACCACCTTCCTGGCCCCGGCCTCCTCCAGTCTCCGCGAGCACTCCTCGACACCCTCGCATGTCCCCGAGATCACCATCTCGGCTGGAGAGTTATAGTTTGCCACACCCACCACGAGGCCATCTTCACGCCCCGATGAAACCACCGCCTCGAGCTCGGCCGCGTCCATACCGACCACAGCGGCCATCGTCCCGCTGCTCTCGTCGCAGGCCTCCTGCATAAACTCGCCCCTCTTACCCACGATCTCCAGGGCATCTTCAAATTGAAGCGCGCCCACAAAGACCAGGGCCGAGTACTCGCCAAGGCTCAGACCCGAGGCCGCCGAGGCGGCCAGGCCCTGTCCGAAGCTACCCTCGATACCGCGGCGTTCGGCGAGAGCCTCGAGAACCGCCATCGAATGAAGAAAAATAGCCGGCTGGCTCACCCGCGTGGCGTTGAGCTCTTCGGCCGGACCATCGGAACAGATCGCCAGGACATCGAAGCCCAGGATCTCGCCTCCGCGGCGAAACACCTCCCGCGCACGTCCGGAAGCTTCGCAAAGATCAGCGGCCATGCCGATAGCCTGCGCTCCCTGCCCCGGGAAGAGACAGGCGAAATTGGTATTCTCACGCTCAACGTTCATATCCGATCCCTGTATCTATTGGATTGCCGCTGCCGCCGGCCGCCGCTGGAAACGATACCCGCCTACCAGCGAACCAGGTTGTAACCCCAGGTCAGGCCTGCCCCGAAGGCCACCAGCAGGACCAGGCTTCCTGCCTGGACCCGCCCCTCCTCTACAGCCTCATGCAGGGCCATGGGAACGGAGGCCGCGGAGGTGTTGCCGTATCGCTGAAGATTGAGGTAGATCTTTTCCTCGGGAATATCAACCTTGCGAAGAACGGTGTCAATAATACGTGAGTTCACCTGGTGCGGAACGACGAGGTCAAGATCGTCAACCGACAGCCCGTTACGTTCGATGGCTGTCTCGATGAGGGTCTGCATGCTCTTGGTGGCGAACTTGAAGACGTCGTTGCCCTGCATCGAGAGAAAATGCAGCTTTCCATCCACCGTGTCATGGGAGGATGGCCGCCTGGCGCCGCCCCCCGGCATGATGATGAGATCTGTGCCGCCTCCATCTGAGCGCAGGTAATGGTCGAGCAACCTCGAATCACCACCCTCCTCCGCCCGCGAAAGGACAGCGGCTCCCGCCCCATCTCCAAAGAGGATGCAGGTGTTGCGATCGGTGTAATCAATAAACCTCGACAGCGTCTCGGCCCCGAGAACGAGTACGTTTTTATGTACCCCGGTTCGAACCAGGCTCGAGCCCACGGTGATTCCATAGACGAAACCCGTACAGGCGGCGCTGAGGTCGAAGGCGCAGGCATTGGTCGCGCCAAGCAGGTTCTGCACATAGCAGGCACCTGCGGGACAATAAGTATCTGGCGTCAGGGTGGCGAGGATGATGGCGTCGAGGTCTTCAGCCGCAAGCCCGGCCCGGTCGAGGGCCACCCGCGCGGCCTCCAGGGCGAGATCGCTGGTGGACTGATCCTCCGCGGCGATTCGGCGCTCGCGAATACCAGTACGCTTGATGATCCATTCATCACTGGTCTCAACGATCTTCTCCAGGTCCGTATTGGTCAGGACCTTCTCCGGCACATACCTGCCCGTACCGGCTATGCGACATTCGTACATCTTATCTACCTCTAATGAGCTCCACTTCAATCCGCTGAGCAGTCCGCAGCGCCAGCATCTCCACCCGGCTCGGACTCGCTCGAAAGCGTGTGTAGATTCTGCACGATCTCGCTATTGATGTCGACCTCCGCCATCTTATTCGCCATCCGGATGGCGTTGCTGATGGCCTTGGGGCCGCTGCGTCCGTGAGAAATAATAACCGTACCGTTGACGCCAAGCAGGGGCGCGCCGCCGGACTCGGCGTAATCTATCGTGTCTCCGAGCCTGGCAAGGGCCGCCTGAACAAGCTCCGAGACGGCTGAATCGGACTCCCCTGCATCGGCAGACTCTGAAACAACCTGGCTGGCGCCGTCCTTAAACATCAGGAAAAGACGCTCCGCCAACCCCTCGGCGAGCTTGAGAACGATATTCCCGGTAAAACCATCGCATACCGCCACATCGCAGGCTCCCCTGAACAATTCCCCCGGCTCCACGTTACCGCGAAAGCTCACATCGCTGGCACGAAAGAGATCGTGTGTCTGCTTGGCCAGGCGATTCCCCTTGGCGTTCTCTTCGCCGATATTCAGAAGACCGACTGAAGGATCTTCCACCGAATGGATCCTCGAGGCGTAGAGGCTCGCCATGACTCCGTATTGCACCAGGTGCTCCGGCCGAGCCTCAACATTGGCCCCGACATCCATGAGAATGAGAGGCTTGATGCCTACATTCAATACCACGGCGATGCCGGCCTTCCTGACCTCAGGCAGAGTTCGCAGCAAGAGCGAGGCTGCCGCCACGCTGGCGCCGGTATTGCCCGCGCTCACCAGGGCGCAGGCCTGCCCATCGCGAACCCTCTTCAGGCCAACGGAAACGGAGGAATCTTTCTTGCTCCTTACCGCCTCCACCGGGCTCTCACCCATGCCAATCGTCTCGGAGGCGGGGACCACCGTGATGGAGTCCCCCTCCCAGGCCGCGGCCTCGAGCTCACGCAGGATCTCGGGCTCGGAGCCGACAAGTTCGACCCGGAGTCCCTCCATCTCTTCAACCGCCTTCAAGGCCCCACGAACCACCGCGGCGGGAGCGCGATCTCCGCCCATGGCATCAACCGCAATCGGAAGTCTCAAGCGAGAAAGTCCTCTGCCGCGATAACTTCTTTACCCCGGTAGTAACCACATTCCGGGCAGATCCGATGCCTGGGTTTCATGGCGCTGCAATTGCTGCATTTCACCAGGGAAGGCACGGTGAGCCTGTGATGCGACCGCCTCATGCCTTTTTTAGACTTGGATGTGCGTCTCTTTGGGACTGCCATAATTCCACCGGATTCAATAGGTCTTTAACTGTTTGAAAATGAAGAGCTTAGGTGCTATCGCATCTTCCGCTCAAAATATAATCGGGCCATTTTAGTTTTCACGGAAGGCGATGTCAAGCGATGCCCAAGGACCGAAAAGAAATCTGTCTCACTCACCTGGTCCCTGCCCTATACGGCTCTCCATGGCCTCCAGGGCAGCCTTGGCTCCCTCGGGATTCGTTCCGCCGGCCTGCACCATCTCCGGACGGCCCCCTCCCCTGGCTGCGATGTGCTCCGCCCCGGCCTGGAAAACATCGGCAGCCTTCCAGCCCTCCGCCGTCAGCGAGGGTGTCACGGCCACCAACACCTGGACCTTGCCTTCCCCGGGAGCGATCAGCGCGGCGATGACCTTGTCGGATTCTTGCTTTACCCGATCGAAACAATCCCGCAGACCCTTTCCTTCGAGACCCTCAAAGATCCCGGAGACGAAAAGAATATCGCCGATCTTTTTCTTCTCCAGGTCGCCGGCCGCAGCTGGAGCGGGAGCGGGTCCTCTCGTCTTCAGCTCCTTGTTCTCCTCGAGCAGGCGGGAGACCCTCTCCTCCACCCGGTCGGAGGAGACCTTCAGCAGCTTCGACAGGTCATCGACGAGTTGAACCCGGCCATCAAACCAGCCCTCGGCCTGCCCGGCGGTCAGCGCCTCTACTCGGCGCACGCCGGAGGAAACCGATCCCTCGCTCGTCAGGGTAAAAAACCCGATGTCTCCGGTGCGGGAAACGTGCGTTCCACCGCAGAGTTCGACGGAAAAATCTCCCATTCGAACAACCCGCACCCTGTCGCCGTACTTTTCTCCAAAGAAGGCCATGGCCCCCTGCTCGATGGCCTCATCTTTATCCATCTCGCTGATCTCAACCGGCAGGTTCGCGCGCACCTGCCGGTTGACGAGCTCCTGCGCCTGCTGAAGTTCCTGCGGCTCGATACCGCTGAAGTGGGTAACGTCGAAACGCAGACGCGAGGGATCGACCAGCGATCCCTTCTGGTGGACGTGCTCGCCCAGAACCTCCCTCAAGGCCGCGTGGAGAAGATGGGTGGCGGAATGATTGCATTCGGTCGCCCTGCGCGCGGCATCATCAACCTCCGCCTTGACGACGGCCCCGGCGGCGAGCTCTCCCGCCTCTCCTTCAACCAGCCTGCAGACATGGATCATGCGACCGCCATCGCGCTGCGTGTTCTCCACAGCCAGGCGGAAGTTGGCGCCGGAGATAACCCCCTGGTCGCCCACCTGCCCACCGCTCTCGCCATAAAAGGGCGAACGGGAAAGAACGACCTGCAGCGCATCATCCGTCTCCTCTACAGCCTGCAGCTCGCCTTCGCAGCCCAGGCTCTCGTAGCCGACGAATTCCGTCTCGGGCAGAGAATCAAAGCTCGTGGTCACGGAAAAGTCCGAGGCCTGGCGGCTGCGCTCACGCTGCTCACCCATACATTCCTCGAAGCGCTCCATATCGACACCAAAGCCCGCCTCCTCCGCCATTCTCTGGGTCAGGTCAGCCGGAAAGCCGTAGCTGTCCCAGAGCAGGTACATCTTCTCTCCGCTGACGTTTTTCTCGCCGGCCCCCGACATCCTTCCGATCTCATTCTCGAAGAGCTCGATGCCACGGTCGAGAGTCTTCCCGAAGCGGTCCTCCTCGCTCCCGATCACCTGGGTGATGAACTCCTGGTTGTCGACGAGCTCGGGATAGGCCTCTCCCATGCTGTCCACCACCACGCCCACCAGGCGGTTCAGGATGGATCCCTCGGCCTGCAGCTTGCGTCCGTAGCGCGCGGCGCGCCTGAGAATTCTCCTGAGAACGTAGCCGCGGCCCTCGTTGGAAATCTCCGCCCCATCGGCCAGGCAGAAGGCCAGAGAGCGAATATGGTCGGCCAGAACTCGATGCGGGACCCCCTTCTCGCCGGGGTCGTACGCGACACCTGTCAGCTTCTCGACCTCGCGGATGAGGCCGCGCAGGACATCGGTCTCGTAGACTGTATCCACGCCCTGCATGACCATGGCCATGCGCTCGAGTCCCATCCCGGTATCGATGCTCGGCCGCGGAAGAGGCGTCTTCTCTCCATCCGCCGACTGGCTGAACTGCATGAAGACGAGATTCCAGAGCTCGAAGAAGCGCTCCCCGTTCTCCACGTCGGCCTCTCCAAAGGCGTCCCCCCGATCGAGGAGAATCTCGGAACAGGGTCCGCAGGGGCCGACATCCCCCATGCTCCAGTAGTTGTCTTTCTCGCCAAGGCGCACGATCCGGTCATCCGGCAGACCGGAGATCTCCTTCCACAGCTCCCAGGCCTCGTCGTCCTCCCGAAAGACGGTGGCCCAGAGCCCGGCGGGATCGAGACCGTAGCCCTCGGTGATCAGCTCCCAGGCAAAGGAGATGGCATCCTTCTTGAAGTAATCCCCGAAGGAGAAGTTGCCCAGCATCTCAAAGAGGGTCAGGTGGCGGCTGGTGTAGCCGACATTGTCGAGATCGTTGTGCTTGCCCCCGGCCCGTACGCACTTCTGCACCGTGGTGGCGCGCGGATGCGAGCGCTCCTCGCGCCCGGTGAAGATATCCTTGAACTGCACCATGCCCGCGTTGGTAAAGAGGAGCGTCTTGTCTCCATGCGGAATCGATGGGCTCGACGGCAGGACAGCGTGGTCCCTGTCGCTGAAATAATTCAAAAACTTGTCGCGTACTTCAGAGGTCTTCATTCAAACAAAATCTCCGGGGTGTCCTGCTCCCCGCTCAACGCCGGGAGCCTGGTGGCTCCGCCGCGCCATGGAGGCCATAATTAATGACATGAATCATCTACTGATTTGCAGTGACTCGCAATACTTCAAAAAGCGATCATTGATCTCGTCTTCGCCAATTTCCGCCAGCCTGACGGTGCCAAAGCCCTCGCAGGTAAAAGAGGCCACCACCGAACCGTACGCTATGGCGGCCTTGAGCCTCTCCTCATCGACGGAGCCATCCCGCGTGAGCGAGCCCATGAGGGCGCCCGCGAAGCTGTCTCCCGCGCCGGTTGGATCAACAACCCTGCCGGTCGGGTAGGCCGGAAGAGCGACAACACCCGAGGCTGTAAAGAGAACAGCTCCATGCTCTCCCTTCTTCACGATGACATTGGCCGGTCCCATGTCCAGGATCGCCTGGCCCGCATCGATCAGGTTGCGGCAGCCGGTCAGCTGGAGCGCCTCGGCATCGTTGAGAGAGATCCCATCGATACGCCCAAGCAGCTCCACCAGTTCATCCCGGGCTATGTCTATCCAGAGATCCATCGTGTCAGCCATGACGCAAACCGGTGACTCAACCTGCTCCAGCACGCTGAGCTGGGTTGCCGGCGATGCGTTGGCCAGGAACACGAAGCTCGAGCTGATGTAGTCGGGAGGCAGAACCGGCTCAAAATGCTCAAAAACATTGAGCTCGACCGAGAGGGTCTCACGGGAATTCATATCTTCTGAATATTCCCCGCTCCAGCGGAAGGTTCTGCCGCCCTCGACAATCTGCAGCCCGGCGAGATCGATCTCCCTGGAGCGCAGCAGCTCGATATCACCGTCTCCGAAGTCGTCACCAACAACTCCGACCAGCCGCACCTCGGTAAAGTTGCAGGCGGCGAGAGAAAAATAAACGGCCGCCCCGCCCAGCGCGTCCTCGATCTCCCCGTGAGGAGTACGAATCGTATCGCGAGCGACGGAACCGACAACAAGCAGAGACATGGAGAAACCTCCCCCGATGAAAAGCGCCTATCATAACCCACAGGACAACGGATGAAAGACCCTCGAAAGCCCTCGGCTCGGCCATCGGAAAGATTATTCTCCGGACCCGGGAGGGGGCAAAAGTCAGGTGAATAAGCTTGTCATTGTCGCCGCATCCATCTGAAGTGGCTCCTGACATGACCACCTGGATATCAGTAGATTCGACGGCCCCGGACCCCAAGCCCATCGCTGAGGCGGCAGGGATTCTCGAAAACGGCGGAGTGCTCGCATTCCCGACCGAGACGGTCTACGGACTCGGAGCTCTGCAGGGAAAAGAGGGCGCCTCCAAGAAGCTGAAAGAGCTGAAAGATCGACCGGACGACAAGCCCTTCACCCTGCTGGTCGCGGATGCCCGTGAGGCCATCCGCCGCTGCACGTCACCCTCGATAGCTGCCGAGCGGCTGATGAAACGGTTCTGGCCCGGCCCGCTGACAATCGTCCTTCCCACCGCCGGTCCCGGAAAAATGGAAACAACAGGTTTCAGGGTCCCGGCTTCCATCACGGCCCGCGCCCTCCTGGAGCAGCTCTCGGGTCCTCTGCTCGCTCCCAGCGCAAATCCCGCCGGCAGTGCCCCGGCCGTCAATGCCGAAGAGGTCAGGAGCTACTTCGAGGGGAAAATTGACGGTATCCTTGACGGAGGACCGGTAGCACTGGAGCAAGCCTCGACCGTCATCCGGATGCAACCAGGCGGCTTCGAGGTGCTCCGCGAAGGCTGCCTCAGCGCTGGAGAGCTCGAGGACGCTGCCAGAGGCGCCACCGTGCTCTTCGTCTGTACCGGCAATACCTGCCGCAGCCCGATGGCCGAGGCCCTGTTCAAGAAGCGCCTCGCGCGCAAGCTGGAGGTGGAGGTCGAACAGCTCGAGGGGTTGGGCTACAGGATCCTCTCGGCCGGAACATCGGCCTTCGGCGGCAGCTGCGCAAGCGAAGAGTCCGTTGACGTAATGAAGGAGCGGGGCTGCGACATCGAATCCCATCAATCGAGCCCGCTGTCGCTGGAGATCCTCGAGGAGGCCGACCGGATCTACGCGCTCACCAGCTCCCACAAGATGGGGATCGCAGCCCTTGCGGCGAGCTGTGAGTTGCCGGCGGAAGAGATGGAGCGCAAGCTCCTCCTGACGGCCGAACGGGACATCAGCGACCCCATCGGTCTCGACATCAACGGCTACAGGAGCTGCGCTGACGAGATCGACGCGGGTCTCGAAGAAATCATGCGGGAGTTCTGAACGAACGTGCGGACCGCCTGGGGGCCTCAGCCCGCGCTGGGCTCGGCCGCGGCCGCGGCCGGAGTCGTCGATTCAGGTTTGTCACAGGCGTCGCCAATCCCATCTCCATCGGCATCTTTCTGGAGCGGGTTCGCCACGACCGGACAATTATCTTCTTCGTCTACGAACCCGTCATTGTCGTCATCGGGGTCGCAGGCGTCTCCTGCGCCATCGAGATCTGTATCGACCTGGCTTGGATTGGGGAGGTTGACGCAGTTATCGTCAGAATTGAAAACTCCATCCGCATCCTCATCGCCCGCTGCTTTCCAGAAAACGGCCACCTCGTTCTCTAGCACATCCTTCTCCTTCACGCCCTTCAGGGTTCTGACAATACGCGGACGGCTGGTCTCGAAATCAGCCGGATCAGGATTCTGCCGTGAAACGTAGCGCACGATGAAGCAGGCGCTCTCCTTATTGTCGGAGGCGAAGGCGAGCCCGCCGGGCTGCTCTCCGTCTTTGGACGGTTCCTCGGTAATATTAAAAGCGGCGCTCACCAGGGCCGAGGAGGAAGGGTGGGGCTCGTCGACGACATTTCCATCATCATCTGCTTCGCCGGGAACCAGGATGGACCCATTACTGCGAAGAAAGGCTCCGCCGGAGTCTTCCGTTTCACCGAAGGTGGACTTGAATCTGGTCTCTTCGTCGAAGGCGACCTCGATCTCGCTTCCGGCAAGATCGACAAATTTTTCCGGAGTGTCCTTGAGCGACTCAACCTTCTCTTTGCAAGCCTCGGCGAGCAGCTCGACCACCTTCGATTTGTGTAGATCGGCGGTGACATCATCGAGCGCCTCATCGAGGGTACGCTCTCCGGGCGACTTGATGTCGACATCGGAAAAGAAGGTAAAGCTCGCTATGTTGCGGGTCGTGGCTCCCTCGATGTCCTCATAGGTATACTTTGCGCTCTTCAGGCTCCTCGTCTGGCTGGCAGAGATGGCGTAGTTGCCTGAGTTCCGGCCTTCCCTGTTGGCGACGCCAAACCAGGAATCGATCGTGGTCTTGTTGGTTCCGTTGTAGATGCCATCGCCATCTTCCCCCATGACCTCCTCCGCATCGGCCTGGGTAACAAAGGGAATCTCCCCCGCCTCTACCTCCTCGTATTCCGCCGCCAGCTCCTCGAAAGAGATCTGGGGCTTGTCGGGCTCTAAAACCTGCTCTCCAGCGGCCTTCCCGGGATAGAGACGCGATTTGATCTTGGTAGCGAACTCCCTGACCTTCCTGGAGGCGGCCTTGCGTACATGGCGCTCGCGGACCTTGTCCTTCACCTCTTCATACGGCTTGTAAATCCGTTCGGCGCGCGCCTTCATCTCCTCGGCATTGAGAAGCTGAAAAATGCCCTCGTCGGCCCGAATCCCGGGGCGGGCGTAGAAGCCCTTGTCGGCCTCGTAGGCGCCGAGAAGATCCTCTTCCTTCACCTGCGCGTCAACCTCCTTCAGAAAACCCTCGATAGAAACGGTCAGGTATTTGAAGCCCAGGCGGGTGTCGGAATTATAAGAGGCCTTGTTCTCATCGAAATAGGTATCGAGCTCTTCCTCGGTAATCGACTCCTTGACCTTCTTCGACAATTCCTCCGGCGCCGTCAGCTTGACCCAGTCAAACTTCCGGGTGTGCTGCAGCTTCTTGAATTCATCGTAGGCCTCTTTGTCTGAGACCTGGGCCCTGGAGCTGATGAGCTCATCGAGCCGGGCAATGAGGAGCAGGTCTCGAAGCTTATTATCGAACGCGCGAAGCGAAATCAGCTGATCTCCCCTGCAACTGCGGATCCACAGCGAGATGATGCTGCTGTCATTGGTCGCCTTCGCTCCAGCCAGGGAGCGCTGGAAGCTGGCCCTGGCAGCCCTGAAGTCTCTCGCCTGGAATTGGGATTTACCGTTATCAAAAGCGCTTTCAGACTCTTCATCGCCATCGGCAAACTCGGGATCCGGGACTCGCGGCGGGATTCCGCGGCCGGACAGGAGGTCTGCGAAACGCTGCTGAAGGAAGTCGCGCATTTTATCAAAGTTGTGTTTCTTGTTGAGCTCGCCGAGGATTCTGTCCTTCTCAGCCTTCTGAGCCTGCAGGAACCTGAAATCCATCTGCCCTCCCTGGGGCAGAGGGATCCCCCTCCTCCCAAGATGATCCGGATCGTTAACCTTCTGCGTGGCATAGATCTGCTTCCAGATCTCGCCGCAAGCCGCATCAAACTCGGCATCGGAAATCTTGAGACCCCGGTCTACGGCCGCGCCCCGAAAAAGAAGAAACTCGCGGTAGTTGAGAGGCCTCCTGCGGACATTACCTTCGCGGTCCTTTTCTTCCGGGTAGAGCGTCCTGTACTTCGGCTGGGGCGCCATGGTCGGAAAGAACGGCTCGATCGTGAACAGCGAGCTCGACATCCTGAGAGTATTCCTCAGGGCCTTGCTCTCGATATCGAACTCCAACCTGGGGATTTCCTGATCGTCACCAATCCTGACCATTGGACCGCCGGGGCCCATCACGCTTGCGATCTGCGTTCCGAAAGCGAAACTGAAACCTAAAAACGCCAGGAGCAACACCCAGAAGACCTTTTCATTCGCCTTGATGAAGGCCATGAAACGCTCAGCCAGGTTCATTTCTTCTTTGGGTTTAAACGAAGACATCTCAACCTCGAAAATTTTTCTTAAACGGGCCGGTACTCCAGCGGGCTGATGCCCGGCGCGGCCGCCGCGACACATCTGACGGCCTCATACAAAGATACCAGCATTATGAGTAAAACCTAATCTCCGGTCATTCTCCAGCACCTTGGGCCAGATCCTTGGTCCGGTAAAGTTTGTCAATGATACCCCAAGGAGCCGCCTCGATTAAGCAGAACCCGGAAGACGAACGCTCCCTCTATTTCAGCTTGTCGAGCAAAGTCGTAATACGCCTCTGGACGGCGCTGTCGTGGGGAAAACGCTCCGCCACCATCTTCCAGATCAGGACGGCTTCCCGGGGCTTTCCCATCCCGGCTCGACAGCGGCCAAGCTGTTCGAAAATCTCCGGCTCCCAGGGTACCTCGTATCCCTTCCGCAGCAGGCTCTCAAGCTGCCCGGCAGCCTCCGAATAGCGCTCTTCTTCGACCAGCGTTCTCGCATGCAGAAAAATGGCTGACTCACGGACCGCCAGGCTCTCTCCAATACCACCCAGAGCGCCCAGGCTCTCGCGTGAGCGCTCATAATGGCCCTCCTGAGCCTGCCTTAGAGCGTCCTTGAAAAGGCGCTCAGAGGGGCTTGAGATCCGCCTGGAGATCCGCCCTACAGAGCCCTGCAGCATGGCTTTTTCAAGCCCTGCCAGCCGTAAACCGGTAAGCTTTTCAAGCTCGGTCTTAAAAACTCCGCCCTCCGCCAGGCGGGAGAGAAGCTCTCGGAACCCCGAGGTCCCCAGGCGCTGTTCAATCCAGAGAACCGACAGGTAGCCCTCCGCCGGATAGACTTGTCGTCCGGTCACTCCCGCCAGGAAGTCAGCGGAAGAGCCTCCCTTCAGCAGCGTAGCGGAAATTCGATCATTGACTCTTTCCGGCCCTTCTCCCGAAACCAGCAGGGCTGTACCCTCCCTGAACCAGGCCGGAACGGCCCGGTAGGCCTCGGCCGTACCCATCCTGGAGGCCATCACGGCGTGTACAGCCTCGTGAACGACCACCCGGCGAACCTTTGCAGGAAAGGCCAGGTACCTCCAGGCCGGTATCGTTACGACCACCTCCGTCTTCCCCACCTCAGTCCATCCGGCCTCGGCCTTCACGGCTGCAAGGCCTTCCCCAGACCGGCGCAGTTGGACAACCCAGCGAATGGACAGCTTGCCGGGAGCCAGCTCCAACCTTGTGCGGGTTTTTTCAAGCGCCAGCTTTCTGGAAGTCGAAAGCTCTCTGACCAGCGCATCGAGGCGGGCTTCGGAGCCGCCGGTCTTGCCGGAGAGCTCCCACCCGCCATCGGCCTGGGCTAGCAGGCAACAGTAGAGAATACAGAATACCGTCATCTTCACGCTCCGGGGTTCGAATCGAAGCCTTCTATCTTTCAGCCCGGGATCCTACCGGGCAAGCTCAAAGCTGATCTGCCGGGAGGAGGAGTTGAGCTCGGTGAGCTTGACCCGCACACGCTGGCCGGGACGAAAGCTCGGAGCTCCTGAGCGTCCGCCTTTTCCCCGGCCCCGAGATCGGCCCTTGCCGCCGGAGCGGCCGCGGCCTTTGCCCTGACCCCTTGCCTTGCCCGCGGGCTCGAGGGTCTGGGTGGAAGGGTCGAACTCGTAATAGGCCGAGAGTGTCGCCACCGGCACCAGCCCCTCGATCGGAATTTCATCGAGCCGAACGAAAAAACCGAAGGCGTGAATCGAGATGATACTTCCTCCCATCTCATCTCCGAGCCGCGGGGAGAGAAAACGGATCAGCGCCGCCGCCTGCATCGCCCTCTCCGCATCTTCCGCCCGCCGCTCGGTCTTGCAGGCATGGGGAGCGACCCCATCGACCTTCTGCGACCAATGCGCCCTGCGCGCCGAGGTCATGCCCCGGCCTCCGTCAAGACCCTTGAGATGTTCCTCGAGCACCTGGTGTACCACCAGGTCGGGATAGCGGCGAATCGGGGAGGTGAAATGACAATAGGCTGTGGTTGAGAGGGCGTAGTGGAGATCCGCCTTCGGCGTATACTCGGCATGGCCCATGGTGCGCAGCAGGCCGATCTGCACGGTGACGGCGAGGGGGCCGCCGGCCACCTGGTCCACCAGCCGCTGCAGGTCGCCGACCTCGGGGCGAGCGCGGAGCTCAAAACCCAGGGCTCCGAGAAGCTCCCGGAAATCCGCGAGCTTCTCATCGGTAGGCGCGGGGTGCACCCGCGCCAGGATCGACAGGTCCTGGTCAATGAGGTAGCGGGCGACCGCCTCGTTGGCCGCCAGCATGAATTCTTCGATAAGAGAATGCGCCGGATCCCCCTGCTCCCTGTCGACACCCTCGACCTCGCCATTCTCGCTCACCCGGATCTTCAACTGGGGCAGATCGAGAAAGAGAGCGCCTCGGCGAGTCCGGGCATCCTTGAGAGAATCTCGCAGGAACGCCATACGGGCGAGGATCTCCTCGTATTCCTCGCGGTCCGGCGGAAGCTCGGCGCTGTCAACCTCCTTGCCCTCGAGTGAGTCAAGGATCGCGAGCGCCTCGCCGTAGGTGAAACGCCGATGGCTGCGAATGACGCTGCGGCAGATCTCGGTCTCGAGCAGCTCTCCCGAGCCTGAGAAAGTCAGGAAGGCCGTCTTCACCAGGCGGTCCTCATCCGGGCGCAGACTGCAGAGATCGTTCGCCAGGCGCTCCGGCAGCATCGGGATGACCCTGCCGGGAAGGTAGATGGAGGTGCCGCGAAACTCGGCGCTCTGATCGATCAGCGAGCCGGGCTGAACATAGTGGGAGACATCCGCGATATGGACCCCGAGGCGCAGCTTGCCCCCGGCGAGTTGCTCCAGGGAAACCGCGTCATCAAAATCCCTGGCATCCTTCGGGTCGATGGTGAAGGTTCGCAGCTGCCTCAGGTCCCTGCGATCCGGCCAGGCCTCGCCATCCTTGACCGCGGGAAGGGCCGCCGCCTCCTCGACAACTCCCTTGCCATGCTCGACCGGCAGATCGAACTCCGCCCTGACAACCTCGAAATCGGCCTCCAGGCTGTCTTCATTGGTCAGAACGAGGGTCACCTCGCCGTAGGGGAACCGGCCGCGGGAGCCCGTGGTGAGCCGCACCAGGACCCTGCCGCCATCCTCCAGCCCTTTGATGCCATCCTGAGAGATAAAAACATCCGAGGGCATGCGGGGATCATCGCAGGCGACCAGCCCGCCTTCCTTTCCCTTCCAGAAGGTTCCTCGCAGCAGCTTCCGGCCGCGCTCGATGACCTCCACGATCCGGCCTTCCCCAAGACGATCGCCCCGGGCGGCAGAGGTCAGCCGCAGAAGCACCAGGTCGCCGGGAAAAGCATCCTCGAGATGTGAAGATCGAATGAAGATATCATCCTCGGAGCTGTCCGCGGGCCGGAAGAATCCTGAGCCCCGACGATCGAGCTGAAGCCGGCCAACCCGCAGGGGAGTCCTCTCGGGAAGCTCCCACTTACCGCTCGACTCCGATGGCACCCGGACCAGGAGGCCCTCCTCCTGGAGAGTGTAGAGCCTGGCCCTGAAGTCCTTGTAGTCGGCCTTTGCGACCCCGAGGCGTTTCGCCAATCGACGTGCTGTGTCACTACCCCCCTGGCGAAGCTCTTCACAGATGAGCTCGCCGCCTGGAATGGGCGACCGATCCCCGGGCCGCGGCTCGGGGTTGTTGTTTTCTGGTTTATTTTTTTTTCTATTCAATGGTTATTCCTGAGGATCAATATCATGGGCAGTATGAGCGAAATAATAAGAAAGCCGACAACAATTACCGCTCCCGTAATCGTCACGCCGATCGAGATCGGCCAGATCATCCTCTCTCCCTGCCCGGTCAGAAAGAATGATTGCAGGCTCAATATCAACAAAACCGGCGCCGGCGCCATCAAGGGTATGACCAGATACCAGTAATGGCTCATGTCGAGCAGCAGCTGTGTCGGCGTGGACAGCTCCAGGTGGACCCCGACGAACAGCTCCTTGATCGCTGGAGCGAAGAAGCCGAGGAGGGCCGCCGACATCATAAGGGGGAACAGCGGTGGTCGAGGCCATGACGAAGACCTCGTAACCCAGGCGCCCCGATGCAAAGACCTCGTCCGGAATCTCGATCCCGACTCTCGATGAGTTGTCCCGCCTTCTCGTCAACCGCTATCCGATATTCTTGATGATCGAGACCAGGGGCAGGAAGAGGGAGATGACGATGAAACCGACCACCAATCCCATCCCGACAATCAGCAACGGCTCGAGCAGGCTCGACATTCCCTCTACGGCAACGTCGACATCGGCCTCGTAGTTGTCGGCGATCTTCATGAGCATCTTGTCGAGCTCACCGGTTTCTTCTCCTACGTCGATCATGTTGACCAGGAGCTCGTCGAAAATTCCCGAGGCCCGCAGAGGGTCAGCGATGGTGTCGCCCTCGCGAATGCTACCGTGTACGTCTTCGATAGCATTGGAGATGATGACATTGCCAACGGCATCCTTGACGATCCGCAGAGCCTCCAGGATCGGCACGCCTGAAGCGATCAGGGTACCGAGGGTACGACAGAACCTGGCTACGGAAGATTTCTTGATAATATTTCCAAAGACCGGCATCCGGAGCTTGAACGCATCGAGCGCCTTTTCCCCCGCTTCGGTCCGGGCGATCAGCTTCATGACGACCATCAGAAATATGGGAATCAGGGGAATCAGGTACCAGTAGGTCTGGATCGCCTGGCTCGTACTCAGCAGCAGCTGGGTGGGAGCGGGCAGCGCCTGCCCGATATCCGCGAACATTTTCTCAAACGCGGGAACCACGAAAAGCATGATGACCACGAGAATGAGGATGGCGACGGTGATAACCGCGGCCGGATAGATCAGCGCGCCCTTGACCTGTTTACGCAGCTTCTGGGACTTCTCCATGAAGCCGGCCAGGCGCCTGAGGATGACGTCGAGCACTCCACCGGCCTCGCCGGCCTTCACCATGCTGATGTAGAGCTTGTCAAAGCTCTTGGGATACTTGGCCATGGCCTCGGAGAGGGTGCTTCCCTGCTCGACCTCGCTGGAGACCTCTTCAAGCTGGTTCTTGAACCGGCCCGGCTTCTGCTGCTCTTCGAGGATCTTGAGACTTCGAACGATCGGCAGACCCGCATCCTGCAGAGTCGAAAGCTGGGTGGTAAAGGTAACGATGTCTGCCGATGACACCCCACGCGCGAGCAGCCCGCCCTTTTTCCTGGCTGGAGCCTTCTCAACGCCGGGAACGGCCCTGCTCTTGGACTCTTCCTTCTGGGCCTTGATCCTTGTCGGACGAAGACCCTGGTCCTGGATCTTCTTGATCGCCTCGTCCTTGGATCCCGCAGTCACCTCGGACTGGACCTTCTGGCCATCGTTTTTTACTGCTTCAAACGCGAAGACGGGCATAAGCCCTCCTGTACCCCACCATACTTACTTGATTGTCTTACTTATTTCTTACGGATAATGACCCGGCAAAACGGCAACCCGAAGTTGAGATAGACCGAAAAGCCAGGGGCCGGAATGCTTTTATCGCTTTCCGAACGCCCAATGATAACCAAAAAATCTGAAAACACCAAAATCAGAAAGCTGACCGATTCAGACAATCTGAAGCCGGAACCAAAACCGAACGAACACCTCACAGCCCCTGAGCAGGCCTCAGACCGTTGAAATGGTCTCCTTGACGATCTCCTCGATAGTGGAAATGCCATCGTAAATGTGGAGCAATCCGCTGTCCCTCAGGGTCCTCATGCCATCTTCCCTGGCAGCCGCGCGCAATTCGGCGGTCGAGGCGGCGTTCATAATCAGATCCCTGAGACGATCGTTCACCAGCATCATCTCAAAGAGAGCGACGCGCCCCCTGTAGCCGGTTCCGTTGCAGGCCTTGCAGCCCTTGCCGAAAAAGAACTCCCGGCCCTGGGTCTCGGTAGCCGTCAGCTCCAGCTCGTAAAGTTCCTGCTCAGTCGGATCGTAGGGAGTCTTGCACTGAATACAGGTTCTGCGAGCCAGCCGCTGGGCGATAACACCCTCCAGCGTGGCGGCGATAAGAAAAGGCTCCAGGCCAAGGTCCAGGATCCTGGTCACGGAGGAAGGAGCATCGTTGGTATGCAGCGTACTGTAGACAATGTGCCCGGTCAGGGAGGACTCGACCGCGATCTGGGCGGTCTCGATGTCACGAATCTCACCCACGAGAATCTTGTCGGGGTCCTGGCGCAGAATACTGCGAAGGCAATCGGCGAAGGTCAACCCGATCTCCTCCTGGACCTGGACCTGGACAACACCTTCAAGATCGTATTCGACAGGATCCTCGGTCGTAATAATCTTCACGTCGACTGAATTCGCCTCCATGAGGACCGAATAAAGTGTCGTCGTCTTTCCAGAACCGGTCGGACCGGTAACCAGGATAATCCCGTTTGGCTTCGCCACCAGGTTCCTGAAGGCTCCGAGCTCGTCAGGGCGAAATCCCAGCTTCTCGAGATCAAGGGCCAGGTTGGTCCGGTCAAGAATACGCATGACGACACTCTCGCCGTACATCGTAGGCAGGGTGGAAACACGAAGATCGATCGGGTTACCGCCGACATTGAGCTCGATACGTCCATCCTGGGGCAGCCGGGTCTCGGCAATGTCAAGATTCGCCATGACCTTCACACGGGAAATCACCGAACGCGCCAGGTGAATCGGCGGCGGCATCATCTCGTAGAGGACGCCATCGACGCGATAGCGAACCTTGAACTCATGCTCAAAAGGCTCGAGGTGGATATCCGCGGCACGGTCACGAATCGCCTGCAAAAGGATCATGTTCAAAAGCTTGACAACCGGTCCGGCATTGGCATCGGCCTCCAGCTGGGCAAGGTCATCCGATTCACCACCCTCCATGGCGGCCGTGCCGACACCGGCGAGCAGCTCATCCATATTGCTGGCGCCATCCTGGTAGTAGACCTCGATAGCCTTCTTGACCTGGTCCTCGTTCGCCACCTTGGCCTTGAAATTGGAGACCTCCGGCAAGCTGAAGCGAAGGTCATCGAGAACACTGAGATTGTCCGGACGGCTGACGGCCACCACCAGGGTGCTTCCATCAAACTCCACCGGCATGATCTGGAAGGTGTCGACCGTGGCCTGATCGACGAGCTCGATCACCTCCGGGGGAATCTCGACCTTTTCCAGGTCAATGAACTCGAGCCCCGCCTGCTCGGCGAGGGCGCGGCTGAGATCGACCTCGGTAACCTGTCCCGTACCCACCAGGATCTGCCCGATCGCCTCGCCCGTTTCCTTCTGCTTGGCAAGAGCCTGCTGGATGTCGTACTCGGTAACCAGGCCCATCTCCTTGAAGATCTGGCCAATCATCTTTCCGTCCACTGTTTCTCTCCGATTTCTCTGTTGGCGGCTGTCAAGACGGGCCCGAAGCCCGCCGAGCCTCTGTTAATTTTCGCGATGAGTGATTCTCAGGACCTCGTTAACGGTCGTCACTCCAGCGAGCACTTTCCTTACGGCGTCCTCCTGGAGGGTCACCATTCCCTCACTCCTGGCCTTCGCGCGCAGCTCAAGCGTTGGCTTGCACTGGAAGGCCATCTCCCTGATGTCATTGGACATCTCCATCAACTCGTAAACTCCCTGGCGCCCCTTGTAACCCGAGCTGCTGCAAACCGGACAACCGACGGCATCATAGATGGTCGCCTCGGCCAGACGCTGCTGCGTAAGACCAATGGCTCTCAGGTTCGTCTCCGACACCTCTGCCTCCTCGCGGCACTCAGGACAGATCCGCCTGATGAGGCGCTGCGCCATGATGGCCATGACCGCTGAGGCAACCAGGAAGGGCTTGACGCCCATATCGATCAGACGAGTCAACGCGGAAGGGGCATCATTGGTATGCAGGGTGCTGAAGACAAGGTGACCGGTGAGGGCCGCCTGGATGGCGATCTCCGCCGTCTCATGGTCACGAATCTCACCCACCAGGATAATGTTCGGAGCCTGTCGCATCATGGCGCGAAGAATGCGCTGGAAGGTCAGCCCGATCTCATGACGCACCTCAGCCTGGTTGATACCCGTCAGGTTGTACTCAATCGGGTTCTCCGCGGTGATGATCTTCACATCCGGCTGGTTGAGATTCTTCAGCGCCGCGTAGAGCGTTGTCGTCTTTCCGGATCCGGTCGGCCCCGTCACCAGGAAGATGCCGTTGGGGCGCTTGATGATCTTATTGAAGCGCTCGTATTCCGATTCGTGGAAGCCGAGCTCCTCAAGGTCCACCAGGCCCTTCTCCTTATCGAGGATACGCATGACGATGCTCTCGCCATGGCGGGCGGGCAGCGAACTGACACGAAGGTCGATCGCCCTGCCGTGCAACTTGATCTTGATACGACCATCCTGAGTCCTGCGTTTCTCAGCCATATCCATTCTCGACATGATCTTGATACGCGAGAGGATCGGCCCCTGCAGACGCTTGGGCGGATTTTCTTTCTCAATACAGACACCGTCAATGCGATAACGAATCCGTACGCGTTTCTCGAATGGCTCGATATGAATATCACTGGCCCGCTCCTTGAGAGCGTTCGCGATCAGCTGGGTGACATACTTGATAACCGGCGCATCGTCGGACTCTCCATCTTCACCGGCGTACTCGCCGCGGCCAACCTGTACGCTATCATCTCCCTCGCCAATAACGTCGCCAAGATCCCCGGTGAGCCGGTAATAGTGATCGAGCGACTCCTCGATGTCCTTGGGTGTCGAGATCGCCGCCTCAACCTGCTGGTTGAGCAGGAAGCGCAGGTTGTCGAGAACCATCAGGTCCATCGACTCCATCGCCACGATCAGGGTCCCGTTCTTGCGAGTGACGGGAACGATGTTGTTCTCGATCGCCACATCCTTGGGTACCAGCGAGATGATCTCTTTCTTGATCTCGGCCGTGGCGAGATTCGCATAGGGCAGCCCCCAATGAGAAGCCAGCGCGCGGCTGACATCCTCCTGGGAGCAGGCCTCGGTCTTCACGAGAGCTTCTCCAAGCCGACAGCTTTCGTTCTTGGCGTACTCGACCGCCTTATCTATTTGAGCGTCGTTGACGTGCCCTTTTGCCTTGAGGATCTGGCCGACAGACTTCTTGTTCAAGGGTAGCTCCCGGTAATTAACTTGCCTGAAATCCGCCGGAGGTTTCGGCTCCGCGAATCCCGGCTGACTTCACTTCTGATTGATGTTTCTTACGTTTCAAACCCACACAGAGACCACCTGGCCAAAGGGCCAGGAAATGGAATGCGGGCAAAATTGGGTCTTCCTCGTTTTAACGGCAGACCCGCTATTGAAGCCCCCGAGGAGGCTCACTCAAAGTAATTTAAAAAGTTTTTACCTCGTGAAACGGCCACCAGCGAACGACGACTTTGCCCTTCAGACTTTCCCCGGACACGCTGCCGAAACGCCTTGAGTCATGGCTGTCATCACGATTGTCACCAAGGACATAGATCTGACCCAACCTAACCTCTTCATCGATCTCCGCATCGTAGAGGCCGTAATCCTTATCCTCGAGGTAACCTTCCTTAAGTACTTTTCCGTTTATTCTGACAATACCTTTCCTGATCTGAATCCGCTCTCCCGGCAAAGCGATGACTCTCTTAATGAGGTCCTTGCCGGGATCATCCTGCGAGGAAAAGATAACAATATCGCCGCGCTGGATATCGCTGAACAGCTTCAGAACGACAACGCGCTGGCCATCATCAAAGGTCGGAACCATGCTGCGTCCCTTGATTTCATAGGCCTCGACAACATAGGTCTTGGTCGTCATAGCCAGGGTAAACGCCAGCAGGACAAGCACCACAATCTCTGCGACCGCGCTCCTGTAGCATCTCTCCAGGAGGCCTCTTTTTTTCGCGGGATCGGCTGGCGGGGTCACTGAGTCCACATCCGCTGCGGACTCGACCACTGCCTCAACCGGTTCCGTGTATTCACTCCCATTCCCGAACTTGTTTACAGACTCCGTACCTTTGATGTATCGGGTGTCCGTCCCGTCTCCTTCACCAGAAGGTTCGGGCTTGCCCTCAGGAAAATCAGTGTTATCGGGGGGCTGATTACCGGGATTCATGCCTGGTTTCACTCATCGAGTGCCTCAATTCAGCCGAGAAACGGCTTTCAACTGCTTTGCGGAGGAGCGCCGCATTCAGCGGCCTGGGACAGGTAGCTGAAGCTGCAACGCCGATCTCCGTGAATTTCGATATTACCAGACCAGCAAAGTATTTACAACCCGAGGCAAACAACGCCATAGAGACCTCAGGATAAACACCGGTAAAGAAACCGGAAGACGCCTGGTGAACTGTAAAAAATCTGGACACCCCCCTCATCCCTTCTCTGAAGAGTCCACATCCGTATTGTCCCGCAGATCGAGAAGAAGCCGGACTACATCATTCTGCTGATCGCCCAGGCTCGCCATCAGAAGCGCGAGCTCAGCGAGATATTTAAGCAGGAGAAAAAGAACCCCACCCACCAGGATCCAACCAATCAGGACAATGCTGAGAATGACAATGGAGCTGATCACGCCGGCAAACTTGAGATAGACCGTCAGGCCAATACCCGCGAGAGCCAGCATCAGAACCGCGTAGGCGCCGATCAGAAGAAGATCCGCAAGGTACCTGAGATTTAAAAACCCGGGACCGGAACGCGGGTCGTAATTGCGCACGGGCCTGGTTCCTGTCTGGAACTTCTCGTAATACGGCATCGACGCGCGGCGATCACGGTGCTTACGCTCCTCGCGCTCGATCAGCTCGATCCTCCGGCGGTCCTCCATCTGCTGCAGCTTCTCAGCCTCGAGGTCAGCGGCCTCCTGGAGAGCCTGCTCCCGCGTCTTCAGGACGAAACGGTGATCACACTTGGGACAATTGACTTTCTTGCCCGCGTAATCCTCGGGAGCAGAAAACGGCTTACCGCAACAGGGACAGGAAGTCTTGAGGGCCAAGGCTTAATCAAATATCGCCATCGAGGTCGAGGTCGTCGCTGCCGGGATCCTCAGCGGGAGCATCTTCTTCGGCTTCCGCTTCAGTCGCCTCGGCTTCCTCTGCCTCTTCGGCTGCTCCGCCAGCGGAGGCCTTGCTCTGGATCAACGCGAGATGGTCTTCCGCGCTCGCGCCCGAACGCCCGAAGGCAATCCAGGCAGCCTGGCGAATGGCCGAATCGTTCTCAGAGCAACCCTTCTTGATGATCAGCAACACATCGTCGGTGGCTTTCTGAGAAACGGAGAGCGCCTTGCCTATGGCAAGCATGGCGGCCTTGCGAACCGACGCTGAATTATCCAGGTTAGCAAAGACCTGGCCAATCTGGCCCAGGAGTCCGGTCACTCTCATGTTACCGAGGGCCTCCAGGCAGGGAATCCTGACGCTGTCAGGCCGGTTGGTAAGCACCTGGCCAAGAGCGTTCGAGGCCTGGGACACGGGCATATCCGTACGTACCGAAGAGAGGTACGAAAGCGCCTGGGCGGATTCTGAAGCGAGTCGCGTCGCGAGGGTCTTGGAATCATCTTTGCCTTCGAAGATCGGCTCAACAACCGCCTTCTGAAGCGCAACGGCTCCAATGTTGGAAACAACGACCCAGACCTTCCGCTCGTCGCTCTCATAGGACTCCTTGGCCTTCTCCTCTCGGCCGGGCTCGACAACCACGACCACCGGCACATCGACGGTTCTGTAGTCCTTCCGCAGCTCGTTGACGATCGTGTTGATAGGCGAGGTGGCGCGCTCAACGGTGGCGTAGCCGATCTCCTCATCCACGAGAACGAGATCCGGGGGAGACTTCCTGAGAGTGTGAAGAAGCTCCTCAACATTCGTCTCGTGAAGATAGCTCTCCATGTTGAGCTTGCTGCGCAGAAGCGCATCGAAGCGATTGGCCAGGGGCTTGTTGCCCATGCCCTTGACCACGGTCCTGATACCACTCTGGACGACCGCGTTCGAAAGAATCGAGATCACCTGCTCACCGGCGTCGAAGCCGGATTCGGGATTCCAATAGGCCAGGGTGATCGCGGCGGCGATCCGTACAAGGCGAGAGTTCTCGTCCTCGAGAGCCTCAACCAGAGCGGCCGGAACTTCCTCGCGGAAGCCGATCGTATGGGCTGAGCGAATCAACTTGCGAGCGACCTCGCCGCGGCCATCAAGGGCCGCCTGCCTGATCGCGGCATAGAGAACCGGCGCAGGGGAGGAGAGCAGACGGTTTCTCACCACCTGGTCGTTATAAGGCTTCTGGCCCGAGAGAACAGCCTTGATGTCTTCAAAGCCCTCCTGGGCGGAATACCAGCCGGCATTTTCATCGTATTCGACAATCCTGGCCGCATCGTTACAGAGATTGAGAACGCGGGCAGCCGTATAGTTTGGATCAAGCTTGATCGACTCGAGCAGGCACTGCGAGGCCATCTGCTCACTCAACTGGAAACCGACGATCTTGGTGCCGACAACCTGGTCACCCACAAGCTCATAGACCATGGGCGAATACTTCCGGTTGTCGAAAGGATTGCGGTAGGGCTTGAGATAGAAATCGCGTGCGGTCTGGAGAAAATAGGCCTTGGCATCATCAACCGTTCCGGACCCATCGAGGTCGGCGAGTATGGCGTTCAGCGAGGAGGCGGCCTCGTCGCGAACTTCCTTGAGTTCATCGGTCTCGACCAGGGCTTTGAGATACCCGAGTGAATAGGGATGCCTCAGAGACCTGGCGCCCAGCAGAGCGGCGACATTGGTTCGAATTCTTCCATCCGAATGCCTCCAGGCAGCCACCAGCGGAGGCAGCGCATCCATACCGATGCGAGCGATCCAGTTCATCACCAGGGCGCGAACCGCGATCTCTCCATCGCCAAGATAGGGAATCAGGAGGGGTACGAGGTTGCGGCCAAGCTGGTAGGCGTACTGAATCTTGTACCTGAGCTGTTGTTCATTCTCACTCTGCAGAACCGTGTCAACCGCGGTCTTGAGGACCTCGCTGTCCTCGCCGCGCTGAGAGATCACCAGGGTGGAGATCCTCAGGAGCTCGACTCCGATACCCGACACGCGGGGGTTTTCGCTGCGGACCATGCGATAGATCTTGGCAACCGAGGCCTTCTCAACAAAATCGGCGACCTGGTCATTGGTCGGATTCTCCGCGAAAGCTTTCTCAAATTCGGAGATGGCGGCATCGATATCGCCTTCCTGGAACTTGGAGAAACCCTGCTTCAACAGGCCATCCTCATCCTGGGCGATCGCGCCGGAGAGAGGAGCAAGCAGCAATGCGGTGATGAACAGGCTTCTTACAGCCACCGGAACCTTAGGCCCCCAAGAGTTCAGCTTCTTACACGACATAGCCGTGAAAACCTTTCTTCTTCTGCCAATGAGAGGTTGAAGATCCCTGCGGGAGCTTCGTATGAGTTCTCGTACCAGAACCATCACCTCTCGATAATCGACATACCAATTCAATAGAGAAAAATGATCCAGCGACAAACCAGTAAACAAAACCACTCGAAAGTAATCATTGCCGATCATGCGAAGACCGACAGGCCAACGCCTGGCTCAGATCATTTCTACTTCGAGAACCCAATCAGCACGTCTCGAAGCTGTTCCCAGTGAGGTCGCTTAAATCAGGGATACAAGGTAGAGACTCTCGTATTATTACCGGAATCTCAACCTATGATTATAGACATCCATTTCCAACAGTGTCAAGGCTGCACAAGCCGAGACCTGTGAACCTAACAATACATATAACAAAAACTTAATCGACCTGGAGCCATCGACGCCAAGAGCGCCGTCAGCAGGCTCCAGCAACCCTCAAACCCGTCCATACAAGAGTATACTTCAGCTTGAGAAAGTGCGCCAAGCGGATACATTCATAACAGGAAATAAACGCCTTAACCGACCCTGATGAATTCCCGGCACCTGCCAAATGACTAAAATCGCCTATTTTCAACCTTTCAGCGGCTGCAGCGGCGATATGACCCTTGGAGCCCTTGTCGACGCGGGACTCGACATCGAAGAGCTCCGTGAAACCCTCCGGCTGCTTCCGCTCGAGGGCTACTCGATTGAGCGAGAGACTGTTCTCAGGGGAGCCTTCCAATGCACCCGACTGAAAATCGTGCTCGCCGAAGATCATCTCTCCAGCGACCAGGAGCCTGGAACCGGTCATTCCCATGAGCACTCCCACGCAAGCGCCCACGCTCGCGACCATGAACATTCGCACTCGCACGCCGCCGCAACACAACCCTCGCCGGGAGAACCCCACCGCGCCCTGAGCTCGATCCTCGAATTGATCGACTCCAGCGAACTCCCCCTGAAAACCCGCGAAAACTCGAAAGCCGTATTCAAAAGACTTGGAGAGGCCGAGGCCCGGGTCCATGGCGTCGACATTGAAGAGATCCATTTCCACGAGGTGGGAGCGGTCGATTCGATCGTGGACATCGTCGGCAGCTGCCTGGCCCTTGAATTGCTCGGTATCGAGGAGGTCTATTGCGCGCCGGTAACAGTGGGAACCGGCTTCGTGGAAGGAGCGCATGGCCGAATGCCCCTGCCCGCGCCGGCCACCGCGGAGCTCCTGAAGGGCTTCCCGGTCCAACAGCTTGACAGCGGCGCGGAGCTCACGACTCCCACCGGAGCGGCCCTGATGACGACGCTGGCAAAGGCTTTTGGCCCGATGCCGCCAGCGAACCTTACCGCGATAGGATTGGGCGCCGGAGATGATCGGCCCGGGACGACCCCGAACGCGCTGCGCGTCTTCCTCGCCGAGACAGCCGAGGGAGAAGCCGGAAGAGACCGGGTCCTGCTCCTCGAAACCAACATAGACGACATGAGCTCGGAGTGGATCGGGCACCTCATGGACCGTCTCTTCGAGGCCGGCGCCCTCGATGTATACGTCACCCCGATCCTCATGAAAAAAACCCGGCCGGCCCACAAGATCTCGATTCTCGGCCCCCTTGACCTGGAGAAGGAAGTCGCCGACGTCCTCTTCACCGAGAGCACCACCATCGGGGTGAGAAGAACCGAGATCGAGCGGATCGTGCTCGAGAGAGAAACCACGGAGATCGAATCTCCATGGGGAACCGTGCGAATCAAGATTGCCCGGCACAAAGGCGAGGAGGTCGGAGCATCACCGGAATATGAGGATCTCAAGCGCGCCGCCGGCAAGGCGGCGCTCCCGATCAAGGAACTGCACCGGCAGGTGATGGAGCTCTATCACCGCGGAGAAAAGGGATGAGCTGAAACTGATACCGGGAAACCAGGAGCTTTGGCAGGGCCCTCTCCAGATGGAACCTGAGCCAGAGAAAGGATCCGGGAGTGAAGCTGGCAGACCCTCGCCTCGGGAAGATCGAGGACCTCGCCGATTTCCCGCATGGTCAACTCTTCGCCACAGGACAGGATAATGATCAGCCGGTACTGGTGGTTTTGATCCTCCAGCTTTATGAGCCTTCGCGTGATGAACTCGCGAACTTCCTTCTTTTTGAACGCGGTCTCCCCTATGTAATCAAACCCGTACTTGTCATCAAGAGCCAGGAGACCTAAGAGGCGGGAGCTGAATCGCGGTGCCTCTCAGCCAGCATTCTTTCGGCAATGAAATCCAGCTTGAGCATCGATTTGGACCCATCGTTTCCCCGGGTAGCGCTCGTCAGATCAGCCGCCTAGGACATCAACTCGGTCTGGAACTTCTGCATCTGGCTCTTCAACCGGAGGATGATCCGGGAGTGAAGCTGGCAGACCCTCGACTCGGAGAGATCGAGAGCCTCGCCGATTTCCCGCATGGTCAACTCTTCGTAATAGTAAAGAAGAATGATCAGGCGCTCCTTGCGGCTGAGACCCCGCGTAAGGAACTCGGTAACTTCCTTCTTCTTCAACTCCACCTCGGGATTGAGGCCCTTTTTATCCTCGAGGAGGTCGAGCTTCCGCATCGACTTGGAGCCATCATCGCCCTTCGTCTCCGACGTGAGGCTGGTCATGGTGACGGCGCTGGCCTCGCGAGCCATCGCCTCGTACTCCGACAGGGTCAGCTCGAGCTGAGCAGCCATCTCTTCGTCAGATGGATTACGCCCATACCTCGTCTCCAGGGCCTTCCACGCCCTGTCAATCTTATTGGCCTTGCTGCGAACAATCCTGGGAACCCAGTCGAGCGATCGGAGCTCATCAAGGATCGACCCCCGGATTCTCGTGGAACAATAGGTCTCAAACTTAACCCCCCGCTCGGGGTCAAAGCCGCGCACGGCATCAAGGAGACCTAAAACCCCGGCGCTCTGAAGCGTCTCTACGTCGATATTCTGGGGAAGCTTAGCCAGCATTCTTTCGGCAATGTACCGCACCAGGGGCAGGTACTTCTCGAGCAGCTGATTGCGGAGGATTACATCTTCGGTACGCTTGTACTCCCTCCACATTTGGATCGTAGCTGGATCAACCTTCTTTCGCATCGGCATCAACCTTCACTTCTAGCGTGACTTGCTCACGCTCAGAATCACCTGTCGGTAGCTATAGTCACCATGAACTTTTATCGGCCGGTCTCGGCCCGAACTTTAGGCCGGAAATCAGATCTGATCTCCCCTCGACCTTCGCCCGCCTCGACCATGGCAACCTCACCAGAAACTCTAACCTGCCAAACCGTCCTCTCAAGGCGGTATAGACAACAATTCACATTCCAATTCATCTTTCACTCCACCTCCGTAGCGGCGGCGAATTTATCAATAAATTTTGATCCTCCAGCTTTACCGGCCTCCTGGACCAGCTTCCGGGCGAGCCTCCTGATACAGGCGCTGGCCTCACAATCGGGATACTGCAGGAGGAAAGGCTTGCGTTGACGCACGGCTTTCCTGACCTTCTCGTCCCAGAG
>CAJWMA010000012.1 GCA_913042995.1 uncultured bacterium
GCGGTTTCAAGAATCGTCGAAACATCATGGGCGGAATTGGGAAGCGCGGTGTCCGGACAGGCCGTGATACAGGCCATGCACTGGGTGCAGTTCTCCTGAATAAAGATCGGGGTTTCCCGGCGAGCGCCATACTTGGAGGCGGTCATGCCGCTGGCCGCCGCCATGATTCCTACCGCGGAATACGGGGAGGCCGGCTGGTCATAGCCCAGCCCGGCACGGAACTCCTTATCGAAGGTCTCGGTCTTGTACATCGGCGTACGCTCTGCCTGCTCCGGGGCGGGCGCGCAGCCTTCCTTGCCACAGCCGCCCGCGCCGCAGGCCTCTGCGGCCGGGAGCAGCTCTTCTCCTCTCATGCTCGAGAGGTCATCTGCTCCGACCTCGCCATAGGGCACCGGCTGGACCCGGTCACGGCCCTGGACCATGACCTTCATGTTCGCCTCGACGACATCGTCGCCGAATCGTCCGAATTTCTTGACATACTGAGCGCGAACAATCTTCTCAAAGAGGTCGCTGTCAATATCGTAGTCCTCGAGGAAAGAAGAGACCCCGAAGAAGCCGCCGAGAAACGCGTTGCCCTGCATTCTCAACTGGAGCTCCGGACGATCAGTGGCCTCCTTCGCGATGTCAAAACCCGGCAGGATAAAGATCTTCAACTCCCTGTCGATAATCTCCTGGCGATATTCCGGCGGAATTCGCAACCAGGCCTTCTCCGGCGCCTCGTCAGATTCCCAGATGAAGGCCCCGCCATCGGCAAGCCCCTCGAGGGGATTGAGGTGCGTAAAGGCCTTAGGGTCGCAACAAAGCACGACATTCACATGTCGCAGGTCGCAATTGACCCGGATTCTTTCGGGGGCGACAACCAGGAAATAGGCCGTTGGGGCGCCCTTTTTCTCCGATCCGTATTTTGGGTTGGCGCTAATGTGGACAACCTCGCCGCGGCGGCCATATTCGTCTTTTATATCTTCTCGCTCAGAGACGAAGGAGCCGATCTCTCCAATAACCTCGGCAAGGTTCTTGCCCGTTGTGATCATTCCCCAGCCGCCGATGGAGTGCAGGCGCACGGCAATCGACTTGTCAGGCAGCAAGGACGGCGTCTCCTCCGAGCGCACCTCATAAGGGTGGTCGATTCCGAGCGTGAAGAAGGACTCCCCGTCTTCGGCCCCCTTGCCATCCTGGCGCTTAATCGCTCCGGTGGCATATTCGTAGCAGCCGATGACCGCTTCGGGGCGGAAGTCGCGCGATCCGAGCCCGTAGATGCCCGAGAAAACCCTCGGCATATTTTCAGGTTCGATGGTGTCAATTTTGGCGTGCGCGTTACCCGTGCTGTTCTCAAGCGCCTTGGCCAGGGCGGTTCGAATATCACGCGCAAGGGGGTTGTCCCCGGCCATGGGCTCATCGGTTCGCTCAACAATAATCACGTTCTTCTTGCCGGCAAGAGCGCGAACGATATGCGCCTCCGGGAACGGCCGTAGAACGTTGATATGGATGGACCCCACTCCGGCGCCGCGGGTTTCCCGCAGGTGGTCTACCGCGGCCTCAATGTTCTCTGCCGCGGAACCAAGAGACACGAAGACCGTGTCGGCGTCTTCGCACATGTACTCCGTCAGGAATCCGTAATGACAGCCTGTGAGCCTGCCCCATTCATCATAGGCCTCCTGGAGGAACTGGCCGATCGGCTCGACAAAGCAGTTTCGCCTGGCCGCCACACCATTCATGTAATGTTCCTGGTTCTGGACCGGGCCAATGAGTGCCGGGCTTTTGAGGTCGATGACCCTGGGAACGCGGCGGCGCGTCGGCCCGAAGAGAGTCTTCTGCGCTTCCGTCGGGCACTCTATAATGTCATCGGAGCGGCCAAGAAACTCGCGCAGGAGGTCCGACTCGCGCTTGAGAAAGGTTCGCTCGAGATGGGATGTGAGGAAACCATCCTGGATGTTCATTCCCGGCGTCAGCGCCAGCTCGGTGACGCGCCGCAAAATCACCGCCTGGTCGGCGGCCTGCTGGGCATCGCGAGCAAAGAGCATGAGCCAGCCGGTGTCGAGCGCCCCGTAAATATCATCGTGTCCGCAATGTACATTGAGGGCATGCTTGGTCAGGGCGCGCGCGGCGACCTCGAGGACCATGGTCGAAAGCTTTCCGGGGGCATGATAGTACTGCTCAACGCCATAGACGATCCCCTGGCCGGAGGTGAAGTTCACGGTGCGGCGGCCGGTAACGGAATAGGCGATCGCTCCGCCCTGGGCAGCATGTTCCCCCTCACATTCGACGGCTATTTTAGGTTCGCCAAAGACGCTGAGCTGGCCCTCGGCGTAGGACTGCTGGTACATCTCTCCCATTTCGGTAGACGGGGTGATGGGATAGAAGATTCCCCCATCCGTGATGCGCGCTTCGGTATAGTAGGCGACCAGCTGATTGCCGTTGGTGGTGATGCGCTCGCCGGGATACGGCGGCATGCTTGTCTTGGCCGAAGAGGCCTGTTCGTTGGGTACGATTGTCATTGTTGTTTCTGGGTCTTTCTGCCTGCGTTTTCTGCTCTTCAACCTCGCCCACTGGCCCCTGGGCAGGTCCCCTCTGGACAAAAGCTAAACTTCTTTTCAAGGCGGCGGCGGACGGCGACCATGAAGTCGCAAGACACGACCCCGCAACCGGACAGTCTAACCGTAAAATCGTTTCAAATCAGCCCATTTCAGGCCAGGAGAGAGTGAAGCTGAAGAGCAGATAATCTATGATGGAAAACCGCCCTGAAAAACACAACCCTTGCCCTGAGTAGCGTTTAGGGCAAACTCCCGGCTGCCTGCAAGGAAGCCTCTGTCGCCCTCGTGAGCCGTTGAAATGCGAAGCGACCCGATGAAAAACGAAACCTCTCACCGCATTTGTCGGCCGAGGCGAACAGGCGGCAACAGGGGCGGCCTAAAAAAAGACGGCCCTTGCTCGATCGCAAAGGCCGTACTTTTGTTGTATTGGAGCGGGTGAAGGGAGTTGAACCCTCGACATTCACGTTGGCAACGTGATGCTCTACCACTGAGCTACACCCGCTTGATATCCAGATCATTGCCACTTGGGCAGCACCCAAGATTATTCATCCCTGTCCGCTAGGCGTCAAGAGTCGCCGGAGCAGAATTCGCCCGATATCAAAGAAAATCGCTTTTCCGGAACAGGGCGACGGTCTCCATCCCGGCCTCTGCCAGGCGCCCTTCGCCTCCCTCCTCTCGGTCAACTATGACACAGGCAACGGACGGCTCGACGCCAAGCTCCTCCACCAGGGCCTCTCTGGCCTGCAGCAGAGAGCCGCCTGTTGTCAGAACATCATCTACCAGGGCAACCTTCAATCCTTCCCGGTCGGGAAAAGGCGGCCCCTCGACCCTTTGCTGCATGCCGTGTTCCTTGCGCTCTTTGCGCACAAAAAAGAGATTCATCTCCACGCCCTTCTGCCAGGCCAGCACCCCGATCGAAGAGGTCAGGGGATCAGCGCCCGAAGTCAGGCCGCCAACCGCGGCGATACCGCGGGCCTCCAGCGCGTCGAGCATCAACTCAGCAATCAAGACCGACCCTTCAGGGTCAAGCGACACCAGTCGTCCATCAAAATAGAAATCGGTTACCTTGCCCGAGCTGAGGGTGATCTCGCCGGTGCGAATGCAGCCGTCCAGTTTTTCACGCAACCTCTCGCTGGTTGAACCCTGCCGCGCGGACTCTTCTTCCCCTTGAACCGGGGGCGTTACATTTTCTGCCATACTGTTTATCGCTTTACCGAAATGTTCTTCTCTAATCTCAGAATATTACCGAACCCGGCATAATGAAGGCGGTCTGCGCACCGCGACATCAACAGGATTCCCAATCCGCCTCGCATTCCTTCATCCACTATCCGCTTCTTTGCTTCCTCGAAAGCATCCTGACGATCGAGCCTGGAAAGATAATACTCGAAATCGAAACCTTTGCCCTGATCCTCTACGAGAACCGTCACCTTCTTGTGGTCCACGAGAAAGTTTACCTCCACCCGAAGCTCCTGGTCTTTCCCGCTTCCATGTGAGACGGCATTGTCAATTCCCTCCTTAACCGCGGCGTAGAGGCTCGTTATCTCATCTTCGTCCCCCATGGCCTGCCGAATCACCAGGTCGCTCAGCTTATAGGCTTTTTCCACACAACCCGGGCGGGGCTGGAAGTCGAATCGTACCTGCTGGCTAAAGACCTTACGGTCCTTGGGGACTCTGAGCAACTCGGCCTCCGTCAACGCGAAGAATTCCTGCATTTCAAATGGATCCACAAGATAGTCATTTTCCCAGATCTTAAATTCAGACTCTCTGCTGAGCGCATCCTTGTCAGGGTAGATCTTGATAACAGAAGTCAGGCTTCTCTTCTTCTGGGCCTTCACCTTGTTGACAAAATCTCCCGCGGGATCGCAGCGCTCATCCAGCACCACAAGGTCAGGGCCAATCTCGTCGAAACGAGCGAGAGCCTCTGCGGCATTGTCCAGAAGATGGTAGTCGCCCTGGAGCTTGCCGATGCGATGCCCTATTACCTGGGTAAACCGTGTCGTCGAAGGCGACAGCACCAGCACTCTCGCCCGAGCTCCGGAGCCTTCCGGCGGCTCGTGCAGAACGGCCGCGGGGCGCGCCGCCGCATCCGCGGCAGGCTCCGTCATAGGCAGCGCCGGCTTGTTGCCATCCAGGAACCCGGCGATATGCCGGCGGCCGCTCTCCATGTCCATGGTAAAAGGAATCAGGCTGGTAACTCCGAGGAGATGCATGGAAAGACCAACCGAACGCGAAACCCCGGCGAGGCAAAGCAGCCCCTCGCGAGACTTGCACGCTTCATTGAAGCGGATCAGGGCGCTGATGCCGGTAGAGTTGATGTAGTTGACGCGAGAGAAGTCTACCAGCAGGAAACGCGGGCTGTCGGAATCCGCCGCCTCGAGGGCGCTCTCAAACTTCATATAGTTTGCCGCATCGATGAAGCCCTTGAGGGCCAGCTCGCGGATCTCCTCGGGAGGGTTGCGCTCGATGATGTGCTTCTGGATCTTGAATGTTAGTTTTGGCATGTCTGCTGCTGCATAGCGGCCAGGGAACAAGGCCTCCAGGCGGACACGTTCTGTCCGCCCGCCCGTGTGTTTGTTCTTCGCGTTTTTAGTGAATTCAGACCTCGCGAAGTCACCAAGGTGATTTTAAGGCCGTCGTCGGCCCTGTCAAGAAAGCCGAAACCGAGAGAGGACGCTTGAAGTGTAGGCCCTCAAAGAACAGAATCCCTCTCCTGCCGAATATTCACCTGCATCTTCTCGGACGATTACGAATGCCCCAGGACCTTCTCTTCGATCTCGACTCAGTTGACCTTACCCGGACCCAGATCTCCATGGAGGAGGTTCGGGCCCACAATCCCCAGCGATTCGAATTCGAACAGCTCGACGGGCTCACCTATTTCAGCCCCGAGGAAAAGATAGCCGTCGCGGCGCGAACCCTGTGCAAAGACGAGTTCTGGACAAAAGGCCATATGCCTGGAAGGCCCATCTTCCCCGGGGTGCTCCTGCTGGAAGCCGCGGCGCAGCTCTGCTCTTTCTACACGTGCATGGCTGTAGAGACTGGAAATGTATATGGCTTCGGGGGAGCCGACCGGGTCCGATTCAGGCGGGTGCTTGAAGTGGGAGACACCTTTCACCTTCTCGCCAGCCCGGTAAACATTTCCGCCCGGCGATCGCTGTTCAAAACGCAGGCCGTTGTCGAGGGACAACTGGCCTTCGAAGCGTCCATCTTCGGTATCGCCCTTCCGCCGGCAAACGGAGAGCAATAAAAATGGCGGAGAGGCGGGGATTTGAACCCCGGGTACAGAATATTTACCGTACAACGGATTAGCAATCCGCCGCTTTCGACCGCTCAGCCACCTCTCCGCTTGGATAAGAACTAGATCGAATGGGGTAGGATTTTAGCCTAAACTCATCTCGATGCAAATCGGAACCCCGGACCATCTCCTTTCCTGTTGACCGCCCATCTGGCAATTGCTACCATTCGCCTGTTGGGCCGTCTCTGCTGCCACTTCAGGAGCAGGGCTCCGGCTGTTGTTTTTCCCGGTGGTTTACCTTGGTGGTTGGTCATGTCTCTACGGGCTGGGTCTCCCGGAGGCTCCATAGATCGTGCTGATGTCCTTGTAAACGCGCTTGAAGAGCGCGTTCGCGAGTGCGTGGGGGCCGAGGATTTCGATTCCTGGTTTGCGAGCACGCCCTGTCGTTACGACCCGTCCGGCTCATTTATCTTTACCGCCCAGAGCCCCTTTCGAACAAAGTGGATCGAAACAAAATATGGCGAACTCCTGCATGGAATCGCCCGTGAGCTCTGCGAAAAAGATGTAACTCTTTCTTTCGAAAGCGCGGCGGAAGGCGCGCCGGAGAAGACCGCGGCGGCCGGACAGGCCGCCTTCTCTCGGGAGACCAGCGAAAGATTTTACCTCGATGACTTTGTGGTCGGCCCGGGTTCCAGGGTTGCCTATGCCGCCGCCACGGCGGTCCTCGAACACCCCGGCAAGACCTACAGCCCTCTTTACATTCACGGGCCATCCGGGGTGGGAAAAACCCACCTGCTTCAGGGCATCGCTCGCCATCTTCGAGAAACATCCAATCTCAAGGTCTGCTGTGATTCAGCCGAATCCTTTACCAACAGGTTCATCGAGGCGGCCGGCAACCGAGACCTGGGTTCCTTCCACGCCCGGTATCGCGAATGCGAGGTTTTCATCCTCGATGACATCCACTTCCTGGCGGGCAAGAAAAGAACTCTCGATGAGTTCTTCTCCATCCTTGAAAGCCATCTTAACAAAAACAATCAGGTGGTCCTCTCAAGCGCCATCGATCCGGCGGAGTTGGCCGGGCTGCCAGGCCGGCTGCTCGCTCGCTTTCGTTCCGGGCTGATCACCCCGGTCGAGATTCCTAATTTTGAGACCCGGGCCGAGGCTGTCATGAGAATGGCGGAAAGAAAGGGTTATCGTCTGCCCTCTGTCACTTCCGAATACCTTGCCCAACACGTCACCGATAATCTCCGCGAATTAGAAGGCGCGCTCAATTGCCTGATCAATGTATCGCGGCTACACCAGTCTCCCCTCACCCTGGAGATGGCAAAAGCGGCCCTGGATGAGTTTCTTGACCTCGGCGGGCAGCCTTCTTCTGGAGGGGTGGGGGCGCGAAACATCATCGACATCGTCTTGACGCACTATGGGATAGAAGAGCGCGACCTCCTCTCGGCCAAAAAAGTGAGGACCGTGGTTCGAGCGCGTCAGGTCGGCATGTACCTGGCGCGACAATTAACTCCGCTTTCGTTGACCCAGATAGGAACGCTTTTTGGTGGGCGGGACCACACCACGGTTCTTTACGCTCTCAAGAGAATCGAAGAGTGCCTTGGGACGGACAGTGCCCTGCGCTCAGACATCGAAACGATTCGTTCACGGCTTTCTGTCGCCCACTTTCATTAGGCCTGGCCATCGCAAGCAGCTCTCTCCAAAGCTGTGAAATACCGCCCCCCAGCCGTGTGAAACTCTTCGCATTACCTTTTATAAGTTGTGGAATTTGGTGAGTCTCTCTGCTGAATTTCACAATTCATCAACGCTGAGTCACCAAATCCAACAATCTATGCCCTTTTAATGAAATCGAATTCAACAACCCCTGTGGAATAAATAACCCCATTCCTAATAAGGATTTACACCCCTGTTTAGCCTGTATTCCACAGCAGAACCCTGGGTGATGAGTTCTGATACTGATGATGTAGATATAGAAACATCTCAAGGCCGGCTTTCGATCCCAACCATTTACCCCACTCTTCCCGAAACCCAGCTCATCAGGCAAAAATCCAGGCCCCTCAAAAGGACACATAACCCCTTTTATTTAAACAATTTACATAAATAGAGAATAGCCGGGTTTCTTCGGTTTTACCCGGGACACGTAAGTCCTTTAATATAAAGAACTTACAGCACAGGAGAAAGTTTTTCGGAACATCGCAAAATTTGACATAAGGCGTTTAATTGTAATGCTTTACGATTAAATTATTTGATTGCCTTTGGCTGGACCCGAACTATAATGATCCTTTCCTCAATTTAGTGTTATCGAAGGTGGTTAATAGCGCTTCAGGCGAATTGTGTGACCCTGAATTTGCGTTTTTCAATGGAAGTGAACTTTGCCCCATGGAATGGCTTGCTTTCGTCTGAAGCGAAATGAGCGTGACCTGCGGGAGATGCCGCTTTGGGGTTTCAGCGTGGAACCCAGCTAAAGGAATACACGATGAAAATTTGCTGTGAAAAAAACGAGTTGTTTGAGCGGCTGCAGAGTATCGCGGCGATCACGGGGGGTGGGCCTACCACCAAGTCGATCCTGCGTAATTGTCTCTTTGTTGCGACGGACAAGGAATTGCAGATCAAGGCGACTGACTTGGATGTGTCAGCCTGTCTGCAGATTGAACGCCAGGAGGTTGATGGTAAGGGTGAGTTGGCTTTGCCTGCCGCCAGGCTTCTCTCCCTTGTCAGGGAGGTTCCCGGCAACAGGATTATTATAGAGGCCACAAAGGATGGGAAGGGAGCGACGGTTTGCTCTGAGTCGGGAGAATATTCCTTCAAGCTGCTTGGAGAGAGCCCTGACGAATTTCCAGAGGTGAGGGGGTTTTCCGGAGAGGGAGCCCTGGAGTTGCCGCGGGCAAAATTTGCCGAGATGTTACGCCGTGTAGCCGTCGCCGCCTCAAGGGATTCTTCCCGTTATCAACTGACCGGAGTTTTCTGCGAGATAGAGGGCGGCCTGCTCAAGATGACGGCAACCGATGGAAAGCGCCTGACTACCGACGAGATGGAGATCGACAATCCAGCATCGGCGGCAACTTCCGGGATTATCCCTAACCGGGCCGTTGATGTGATGGTCAAGGTCTTGTCCCAGGGGGAGGAGAGTGTCAAGTTCGCCCTCGAGGAAACGGAAGTGCAGATGTCCTTCGATGGCGGAGAGATGATGGCCAAGTTGGTAGAGGGAACCTTTCCCGAATACAAATCCGCGATTCCTTCGGAGGTTAAAAGCGAAGTAACGGCGGATCGGGGGCAACTCGTTGCCGCGGTCCGGAGCGCCTCCCTGGTTACCGACAAAGAGACGGAGGCCGTGATTTTCCGTTTCAAAGGCAAGGAGGTCGCGATCGAATCCAAAGGCAGCGACATTGGCGAGTCGATGATCCGGGTTGATGTGGAAAAAGAAGGTGAGGACGTTGAGATTCGATTTAACCCGAGCTATTTCGTGGATGCGCTCAGGACCATCGACACAGAACAGGTTCGGATGGAGTTTTTCGGTTCGGAGCGTCCGGGGGCGATCAAAGGAGAGCTCAGCTATCGTCACTACCTGATGCCCCTGGTGGTCAATTGAAACTTTTCCGGGAACCCGATCAAACAAAGAGAAGAAGAGTGACGGATCGAAAAACGCGGCGCCATGGAAGGGGCCGCAGCAATGAAGCCGGCGGCAAGGGCCCCGAGGTACTCGAGGACATTCTGCGCCGATGGTTAAAAGAAAACAGCCTCGACACGACCCTTGGTCGAGCCCAGCTGGAAAGCTGCTGGAAAGATACGGTAGGAGAAGAAGTGGCCGACAGAACACGAATTGTGGATCTCAGGGGAGGAACCCTTGTAGTCGAGGTGGACTCGGCTCCCCTGCTTGGCGAACTCTCCGCGTATTACCGTGAAGAAATTATGAGTTCTTTGCGCCAGAGCGAAGGCTTTCCCAACTTTCAGAATATCCGGTTTCGCGCCGGAAACTTCGAGACAAACACATGACGTCAACGGATGACGCCTCTGGGGCGACCAAGACCCCCGAAGCGGACAACCAGGCTGATTACGGGGCCAGCAACATCAAGGTTCTCGAGGGCCTTGAGGCTGTAAGGATGCGCCCCGACATGTACATCGGCGGCACCGACATCAAGGGTCTCGAACATCTCGTGACCGAGGTGCTCGACAACAGCATTGATGAGGCCATGGCCGGGCATTGCGATACGGTGAAGCTTCATATCTACGAAGACGGAAGCGTCTCCGTTGAAGATAACGGACGGGGCATACCCGTTGGGGCCCACGAGTCGGGGAGCGACGCCCTGGACGTCGTCATGACAACCCTCCATGCTGGCGGGAAGTTTGACCATGACAGCTACAAGGTCTCCGGCGGCCTGCATGGAGTCGGCGTGTCGGTGGTGAACGCCCTGAGCGAATGGCTTACCGTGGATGTTTACCGAGAGGGAAAACATCACGCCCAGCGCTACGAGCTCAAGGGCGAGGGCGAGGGCCAGGCCCCCGAGCCGGTCGGCCCGGTCGAGGTCGTGGGCAAGGCGGAGGCTACCGGGACCAAGATTCGTTTCAAGCCGGATGCGACCATCATGGAAACGGTTGAGTTCCAGTACGCTGCCCTGGCGAAGAGATGCCGCGAGCTCGCTTTTTTGAACCGGGGGCTCCGGGTGTCGATCGCCGATGATCGCGAAGGAAAGGCCGAGGAGTTCTATTACGAAGAGGGCATCAAGGATTACGTTGAATATCTCAACCGAAAGAAAGAGACGGTTCATGACAACATCGTCTATTTCGACAAGGCGGACGAAGGCTCCGGAGTCAAGGTGGAGATCTCCTTCCAATACAACCGGGACTATACCGCCGACAGCATTTACACCTTCGCCAACAACATCAACACCGAGCACGGAGGAACTCACCTGAGCGGGTTCAAGTCCGGGCTGACGCGGACGCTGAACAAATACGCCCGCGAGAGCAAGGTGGTGAAGGAAAAGGAAACCGTTCCAGATGGCGCGGACTATCTCGAGGGGCTGGTGGCGATCGTCAGCGTCAAGGTTCCGGACCCCAGGTTCGAGAGCCAGACCAAGGTCAAGCTTTCCAACACCGAGGTGGAGGGCGTTGTTCAGCAGGCCGTCAACGATCGCCTGGCGAGCTATCTGGCGGAGAACCCTTCGACGGCGAAGGCCATCTGCCGCAAGGCTGTCGACGCCCGCATTGCCCGCGAGGCCGCGCGCAAGGCGCGTGACATGGCTCGACGGAAGACCGCTCTTTCCAGCGGCAGCCTTCCGGGCAAGCTGGCGGACTGTTCCAGCCGCGACCCTTTCCAGACGGAGGTCTTTATCGTCGAGGGAGATTCGGCCGGCGGCTCCGCAAAGCAGGGGCGTGTTCGAGAATTCCAGGCGATCCTGCCTATCCGGGGAAAAATTATTAACGTTGAGAAGACGCGCATCGACAAGGTTCTCGGGCACCAGGAGATCCAGACGATTATTTCGGCCCTCGGGACGGGAATCGGAGATGAGTTTGACCTGTCGAAGCTGCGCTATGGCAAGGTGATCATCATGACGGATGCCGATGTCGACGGCTCTCACATTCGCACTCTCCTGTTGACCTTCTTTTTCAGGCACATGAGAAGCCTGATCGATGCGGGCGCGGTCTACATTGCCCAGCCGCCGCTCTATGAACTCGCCCCCCGCAAGGGCTCGAAGAAGAAGTCCATGTACGTTCAGGATGAGAAAGAATACGAATCGGAGATGCTTCGGGTCGGAGTGGAAACCGTTGCCTTGCTGCTCGATGGAGGCCGGGTTGAGTTGCGCTCTGGAGCCTTCCGCGTGCTTTGCGAGGGCATCTCCCGCCTGAGGGGTCTCGAGCGGGCGCTTGAACGCAAGGGTCTCGCTCTGCACGAATACCTGGCCATGGCAAGCGACGATGGCATTCTGCCGTCCAGGATGCTCTCGGTGGCGGGGGTCGCCGGCGCGGAGCCCGTCGGTGAGCTGTATCAGGATGACGCCGCGCGCGAGAAACGTATCAAGGAGCTCGGCAAGGAGCTCGGGCGAGAGCCCGTGGTTTGCGAGGAAACCGCTGGTCTCGAACAACGCAGGGCCGCCGATGCCGTCCTCTATACGATCTTTGAGAGCGGGCCCCTGACAGAAATCCATACCCTCCTCGACCAGCACGGGCTGGCCGCCGTTCCTCTCCGGCTGACGATTGACGATGCCGATCTGGGCGTTGCGGAGCCGGAGCCGATCGGGGCGCTCTCCTTTGGCGAGGATGAAGAACAGAATGTTTATGACCTTCTCAACATACTCGATGGGGTCAACTCCGCGGCCGAACGCAAGCTGGAGCCCAAGCGCTTCAAGGGCCTGGGCGAGATGAACCCTGACCAGCTTTACATGACGACGATGGATCCCGAGCGCCGGACCGTTTTGAAGGTGACGGTCGCGGATGCGGAAAAGGCCGATGAATATTTCACGATCCTGATGGGCACGAATGTTGAGGAGAGGCGTAATTTCATCCAGGAGCATGCCCTGGATGTGAAGAACCTTGATGTCTGAGCGAGATATGGCAGAAAACGAAGAAGCAGGATTTGGTGCAGGCGAAAAGGTCCGCGAGCTGGATATCCAGGATGAGCTCAAGGAGTCCTATCTCACCTATTCGATGAGCGTCATCATTCAGCGGGCGCTTCCGGACATCCGCGATGGCTTGAAGCCGTCTCAGCGCCGGATCCTCGTGGCCATGCGGGACCTGAACCTTGGGCCGCGCGGGGCTCATCGTAAAAGCGCGGCCATCGTGGGCCAGACCATGATGAGCTACCATCCGCATGGGGACGGCGCCATCTACCCCACGCTCGTGCGCATGGCCCAGAGCTTCAACACCCGCTACCCGCTTGTTGACAGCCAGGGCAACTTTGGTTCGATCGATGGCGATCCTCCGGCGGCTATGCGATATACCGAAGCGCGGATGACCGAGGGGACCGTTCAGTTGATGACCGACATCGACAAGGAGACGGTCGACCATCAAAAGACCTTCGACAATCGTCTTGATGAGCCCAGCGTGCTCCCGGCCGCTTTTCCTAACCTGCTTTGCAATGGCTCAACGGGTATCGCCGTTGGTATGGCGACGAGCATGCCCCCGCACAACCTCGGAGAGGTGTGTGCCGGACTGCGCGCCCTTATCGCGAACCCTGACATCACCGTGGAAGAGCTGATGGGCCACATCCCGGGTCCGGACTTCCCCACCGGGGCGGAGATTTGCGGGCGGGCGGGCATCCGCCAGGCCTACAGGACAGGGCGGGGGCTGATCAAGGTGCGTTCCAAGTACCATGTCGAGCCCGGCAAAAACAAGGACTCGATCATCTTTACCGAGATCCCCTACCAGGAGAACAAGGTTTCGATCATCGAGAAGATTTCCGAGTGCGTCAAGGATGGTCGTATCCAGGACATTGCGGATGTCCGGGACGAGAGCGACAAGGACATCCGGCTGGTTATCGAGCTCAAGATGTCCGCTTCGCCTGAGGTGGTCGTTAACCAGCTCTATAAGTTTACCCAGCTCAGCGCCACCTTCAGCATCATCAACATCGCCCTTGTCCGCGGCCGTCCGGAGACCCTCGGCCTCAAGGAGCTGCTCAATGAATACAAGCGCCATCGGGTAGAGATCATTCGCCGCCGGACCCGCTATCTTCTGCGTAAGGCGGAAGAGCGCGCCCACATTGTCGAGGGTTTGCTGAAGGCGCTCGACATCATCGATGAGGTGATCGCCTTGATCCGGTCTTCCAAGACGGACCAGGAAGCCCAGTCCCGCCTGATGGCCGAGCACCAGTTCACCGAGATCCAGGCCCACCAGATCCTGATCATGCAGCTGCGCCGGCTCACGGGCCTGGAGCGCCAGAAGCTTCAGGACGAACTGGACCAGCTGCATGCCGACATCAAGCATTACCGGGAGATTCTCGCCAGCGAGCAGCTTGTTTTCGACCTGATTATCGAAGAGCTGGGAGAGGCGGAGAAGAAGCTTGGGGATGAGCGGCGCACCGAGATTGTTGAGGAGGCGGAGGATTACGCCGCCGAGGACCTCATTCCCGAGGAACAGGTGGCGGTCACCTTTACCAGGGAAGGCTACGTCAAGCGCACCCCGCTGAGCACCTATCGCAACCAGGGGCGCGGCGGGCGCGGCGTGGCCGGGGGCAATAAGAAAGAGGGAGATTTCGTCAAGACCCTCTTTGTCGCCTCGACCCATGACTACATCCTGCTCTATACGAACAAAGGGCGCGTCTACTGGCTGCGGGTCTACGAGATTCCAAACATGGGGCGCACCGCGAAGGGCCGCCCGATCATCAACTTCCTGAACCTGGCAGAGGGTGAGACGGTCAGCCAGCAGCTGTGCGTCGATGAGTTCGATGCTGAGCGCTTCGTTGTTTTCGCGACCCGGCAGGGCACGACCAAGAAGGTCAGCCTTGACCAGTTCTCCCGGCCCAAGAAAACAGGAATCATTGCCATCAAGCTCAAGGAAGGCGATTCCCTCATCGGGGCCGCGCTCTGCAAGGCCGGGCAGGAGGTGGTGCTGGGTACCCGGGCGGGCAAGGCCATCCGGTTTGATGAGGCCGACATTCGCCCCATGGGGCGCACCGCGGCCGGGGTGGGAGGTATCAATCTTTCGGCGGATGATGAGGTCGTTGATATGGCGATCCTTGACCCCCTGCAGGAGGGCGTCACCCTGTTGACGGCCTGCGCCAATGGTTTTGGCAAGAAGACGGCTGTAGAAAACTACAGACGCCAGAAACGAAACGGCGCGGGAATCATCAGCATCAAGGCGACCGCCCGCAATGGGCCCGTGGTGGGCCTGAAGGCGGTCCGGGAAGATGATGACATCGTTCTGATGAGCCGCGAGGGCCTCTTGATGCGGACCCAGGCATCGGAGATCAGCGTCATGGGGCGTTCGACCCAGGGCGTAAACCTGATGCGCCTCCAGGATGGCGATACGCTGGCGGCCATCGAGTGCGTTGCCCCGGCCGAGGCGGAAGAAAATGAAGCGGATGCTGAGACGGCTGAGGCGGCTGAGGAGGCCGAGGCTGCTGAGGCGACGGAGGCTGGCTCCACGGAAGGCGAGGAACCGACGAGCACCGAATAGTACAAGGGCGCCGGCAGGGCGCGAAAGAATTGAGAATGGCAATGAATCCCGACAATCCACTTATTGTTCAGAGTGACCGGTCGATTATTCTCGAGGCAGATCACCCCCGATTCGAGGAGGTTCGTGATCGGCTGATGCTTTTTGCCGAGCTTGAAAAAAGCCCTGAACACATCCACATGTATCGGATTACCGCCCTCTCGCTCTGGAACGCAGGAGCTTCCGGGGCAGAGGCGGAAGAGATTCTGGAGTTCCTGGATTCGGCCTCCAAGTATCCCGTTCCGCCAAATATAGCCAAGGAGATCACTGACGCCGTAACCAGCTACGGCCGGGTCGAGCTGGTCAGCGATGAAGATGGCGGAATCGTTCTGGTTGCTGACGAGGAGGAGCTCCTGGAGCACCTGGGGCAGCTGAGTCATCTCGAGGAGTTTTTGCTGCAAGAGCCTGAATATGAAAATGGCCTGGCGGTGCGGCCCGAGTGCCGCGGCCAGCTCAAGCTGGCGCTGGCCAAGATCGGCTATCCGGCCCGCGATCTTGCCGGCTACCAGGAAGGCAAGAATCTCGATGTGGGCCTTCGGGACTCCCTTGGCGATGGTTCGCCCTTCGCCCTCCGCTGCTATCAACAGGATGCCGTTGATGCGTTTTATGCCGGCGGCAGCGCCCACGGGGGAAGCGGAGTGGTCGTGCTCCCCTGTGGTGCCGGGAAAACCATTGTCGGGATGGGGGCGCTGGCCGCGGTGGGCAAACAGACTCTCATCTTAACGACGAACGTAACAGCCCTGCGGCAATGGCGCCGTGAACTCCTGGACAAGACAACTCTGACCGAAGACCAGGTCGGAGAATATAGCGGCGAGGTCAAGCAGATCCGGCCGGTGACCCTCTCTACCTATCAGATGCTTACCTATCGCAAGTCCAAGATGGATGATTTCGAGCATTTCAAGCTCTTCTTTGAGAACCCCTGGGGCCTCATTATCTATGACGAGGTACATCTCCTGCCTGCCCCGGTCTTCCGCTTTACTGCTGAGATCCAGGCGACCCGCCGTATCGGCCTCACGGCCACGCTGATCCGGGAGGATGGCAAAGAAACCGAGGTCTTCAGCCTGATCGGGCCGCGAAAATACGATGTTCCCTGGAGATCTCTCGAGGGCGGCGGCTGGATCGCCAATGCGGAATGCGTCGAGGTCAGGGTCGAACTGGTGCCCGGCCTGAAAGAGGACTACCAGCTGGCCGGTCGGCGAGGCAAGTTCCGAATCGCGTCGGAAAATCCAGCCAAGATGGAGGTCATCAAGAACCTGATAAGGCGCCATGCGACGGATCACATTCTCGTCCTGGGGCAGTACCTGGACCAGCTGGACCTGGTTGCGGAGGCACTCGGAGCCCCGCTGATCACGGGCAAGACGCCGCAGCAGACACGCGATGAATTATACGAAGGCTTTCGCAACGGCGAGATCCAGACCCTTGTTGTCAGCAAGGTGGGCAACTTTGCCGTTGATCTTCCGGATGCGAATGTGGCGATACAGATTTCAGGGACCTTCGGGTCCCGGCAGGAAGAGGCCCAGCGCCTCGGGCGGATTTTACGGCCGAAACAGGATGCCGGTTGCGCGGTATTTTATTCCCTGGTTACTCGCGGCAGCGGCATCGCGGCCAGCAGCCGAGAGCAGGAATTCGCGGAAAAGCGACAGCTTTTTCTTACCGAGCAGGGCTATCCTTACCGGATCATGGAGGCCGAAGAGTTGGTGGAAACGGTGACCGAGGTGGAGCCCGAAAGGGAAAAAGAAGGAGCGCAGGAAACCTAATGTTCCTGAAAGATTTTTTAACAAGCAGCCCGAAGGCCGACCTGCAAAGCTACCATTTATACTGGCTGCCTGAGAGCGGCCGGGAGAGCGCCAAGGAGAAACTGGCCAGCGTTTTATTTAAATGCATGAGCAACCAGGATGCCGTTCGCGAGCGCTTTGAGGGGCTGGGTGGATCCCACCGGGCGTTTCTCATTTCTTTGCTGGGGCGTGAAGGCTACCGGGGCACCCTGCCCGAGGTCCGATCGGGAAGGCATGGAGAGCAGATCGCCGACTACGAAGTCGAAACGATTCTTCGCTCCCTGGTTGGCGGAGGCTTTGTCTACAAGGATCGCAACCAGGCTGGGGGGGGCGGCAGGCACGACCGCTTCACGATCCCCGAGGAGCTTGGCCATGCCCTTCGGCGTACGGTCTCGATAGAGGATCGCGGGCCGATGGAGATGTTGAGCTTGAGGTCTTCCGGCTCTGGGGAGAAGGCGCCTTCCCGTCCGATGGGCCGGATCAAGAAGCTCTCCGACACGACGTTGCGCAAGGTTGCCTTGAAGGCTGCCGAGGAAAGCCACGGGATCCTGCCGCACTCAGAGGTCTCGGCCTGGAAAAATGGAGACTCGGTGACGCTTGAAAGCGACGGCGCCGACGACGAGGAGGGCCTCTTTCCCCAGAGCTGGAGGAGCCTCCTCGAGGATGCCTCGCTGGGCACGGTTGGGGTGTTGAACCTGAACGATTACGGGCTCAAGTTCGAAGAAGAGGCGCTGGTTTTGTACCAGGAGAACCTCTACGAGGCCTTCCTGGAGAGCAGCCAGGAGCTCGCCGAGGCCAACGAGTCAGAGGTGTTTCTAGGCAGCGACTTCGCCATCGACCTGGAGCGTCTGCTGGACCTGTTGCGGTCCGACAAGCTGGAGGTTACCCGGGAGGGGAAGCTCTACAAAAAAATAGAGCACAGGATCTCATCTTCGTTGATCGCGACCCGGTATCAGGATGTTTTCGAGGGCAAGATTGTTCAGCATCTCCTGGACACGGCTCGCCGCCTCCGCTTCTTCGATGTAGAGGACCATCAACTGGTGCCCACCCCGCTTCGCCGAAGCGGTTGGCAGGAAAACTCGTTGCGGGAGAAGCTCCAGGCGCTCTTTGATCTCTTCCTGTCTGACCACCAGGATGGGCATTGGAGCTTTCATCAGAAGAGCCTCAGAAAGATCTTTCTCGCGCAGCTGCAGGAGACGAGTCCGGGCTCCTGGCTGTCGCTCCAGCCGTTCCTCAGCGCCGTGGTGGCGCGCTTCCTCGCGACCCTGGAGGAAGAGGGAATCCATGAAGAATACCAGGCTCGGTGTGACGATGAGCATCACAGTAAGCGCAGGGGAATCGTCGACCCCATCAAGGTCACCCTGGCCAAGCTCTATCATGACCTGGGCTATTGGGTCGTTCATCGCATGGGGCTCATGGGCATGGTTGATGTTGGCTTGCATGGCGGCGTTATCCAGGCCCTGAGGCTGTCCGACCTCGGCCAGCGTTTCTTTGGCCTGAAGGATTGGGAGGAAGGAGATTCCCTTGGCCGCCCGGCGCTCATCAATCCTGATTTCGAGGTTCTGGTGTTTCCTGAGATGCCGCTGGAGGATGAGGCGAACCTTGTGTTGAGTCGTTTCGCCGACAGGCTGGGCTCCGACCGGGTGAAGCGTTACCGGCTTACGCGCGAGAGTGTCAAGAGAGGTATCTGTTCCGGGTTTACCGCCGAGCAGCTGCTCGGCTCGCTCAAGGAATACAGCCGCAACGAGATGCCTGACAACGTCGAGTTCTCTTTAAAAGAATGGGCCCAGGGAGTCGAAATCCTTCACAGGGAACGCGCCACTCTTTTCAGGGGAGAATCCCTGGAGACGGTCGATCGCCTTGCGGAAGTTTTTGAGCTGCAGGGCATCGCCTTTGAGCGGCTCAATAACACGGTCGTGGCGGTCCGAGGCGCAAAGAACGAGAAGGCGGCGAAAGATCTTGGGGAGGAGCTTCGCCTGCAGGGTCTCTATATAGAGTAGGGGAGCCCGTCGAACGCCCGGCTTGTCGCCAGAGAAAAAAAACCGCGGAGGAGTGCCCGGTAGAGCACCACCCCACGGTGGACGGGTATCAAGAGTTTACTCTCGTAAGTATTACTTCGGTCAAATCGCACTCGGACTTGAGAAAAACTTGGAATGTTCAGCGAGCCCAGCACCATCAGCCTGCTTTGCGAATGTGTACATCTGCCCTCGAAATACACCATTGAGCAGGTTCGCGAGGTCTACAATAAGGTCTGCAATACCAGTGGTTATGAGAACTTCATCCGCACATCGACAGGGGCGCGGATAGAAAAGCAGGGGGCTGGGGGCGGAGGATTTTCCCGGCTCACTTTTGCTGGTGACCGGCTGCAGTTCGCCGAGGATCACATGGGGACGACCGCGGAACAATTCGGTAAAAAAGTGAGAACCGTTCTGGGGGAGGCTCTTCCGGAGCTGGGCATCAGCGCGATCCTGGTCCAGCAGGTTACGGTGCGGGCAGTCTGCGCGCCGAACGCTTTTACTTCGGCGGCGGAGTTTCTCGCCAGTAGCATCTTCCGGGTGCCACAGGACGATCTGCGGGAATTTGAGCGCCCGGCGAGCCTTCACGGTTTTCGGCTCGCCTTCCCGGCGACCAGGGAGCAGCCGGAGGCGTTCAACGTGCGGGTTGAATCCTACCTGCGGGATCCGCGCTCTCTATACATTGAAAACGTGGGTACTTTTAAGGCTCCCATTCCATCGGGCAATCTTGAAAAGATCGAGCGCCAGATCGGGGCCACATCGGATTTCATCGCCGCGAAGATCATTCCCTTCCTGGCGCAATATGACAGGAGGGGCGTTGAATGAATCATTCAAAGAAGCTTTTTGCCGGGGGGACCCTGCTGGCGTTCGTGGCCAGCCTGGGGGCGGGATGTTTCGCCGAGCGATGGGGCGACCCCGCCGAATGGGGCGAGGGCGGGGAGGGTTCGCCCGCCAGGGCGGTTGCGTCTGTTGAAGGAGAGAGGCACCTGGTGAACGTTCGCCAGCTTACTTTTGAAGGGGAAAACGCCGAGGCGTATTTTTCTGGAGATGGCCGGCAGCTGGTGTTTCAGAGCACCCATGGCGAGCTGAAGTGTGACCAGATCTTCGTAATGAACCTCGATGGTTCGGGGCGACGACGGGTATCGACTGGCAAGGGGCGCACAACCTGCTCCTATTTTTCTCCCGATGGGAAGCGGATCGTATACGCATCGACACACCTCGGGTCACCGGACTGCCCCACCCCTCCGCCGCCCCCGCCCCCGTATGTCTGGCGGGTCTATGAAGACTTTGATATTTTCAGCGAGAGCGCCGAAGGCGGCGACCTGAAAAGGCTCACCGACGCCAAGGGCTACGATGCGGAGCCGACCTATTCCCGGGATGGGGCGCGAATCGTTTTCACTTCCGCCCGAACAGGCGACCTCGAGATCTGGGACATGAAGCCGGATGGAAGCGACCAGCGTCAGCTGACGGACATCCCGGGTTACGATGGAGGCCCTTTTTTCTCTCCTGACGGAAAGACCATCTGTTTCCGGGCCAGCCGCCCCAAGGGCGCGGCGCTTGAGAAATATCGCGGCCTCCTTGCGAAGGGGCAGGTAGAGCCCAGCCGGCTGGAGATCTATGTGATGAACGCCGATGGAACTAATATTCGGCAGGTGACGAGCAACGGCCGCGCGAACTTCTGCCCCTTCTTCCATCCTTCCGGCCGCAAGCTGATCTATGCGACAAATAAGCACAGCAAGGATCGTAGAAAGCCGAACTTCGATCTCTTCTTGATCGACATTGACTCCGGCGAAGAGGAACGCATCACCCATGCTCCGGACTTTGACGGATTCCCGATGTTCTCTCCGGACGGCTCCAAGCTGGTCTGGGCCTCGAATCGCTTCAATGAGCGCCCGGGCGAGACCAACGTCTTTATCGCGGACTGGAAGGATTAGCGCCGGGGCCTGGCGGCTTTCCGCCGCTTTCCGCCGGCTGCTTCTGGAAGAGGGTTCGAAGCTCCGGAAGCACCACCAGGGCGACCCCTACACAGATCCCGCTGTCGGCGATGTTGAAATTCGGCCAGACATGTTCGTTGCCATCGATGACGATGTACCACTTGATCCAGTCTCGAACGGCCTCCAGGTAGAAGCGATCATAGAAATTTCCCGCGGTTCCGCCGGCGAGTAGGCCGAGCGCTATCACGAAAGACAGCGTCGGGGCCGGGGATCGGCCGAGTGAATACCAGAGCACAGAGGCGATGACCAGCAAGGCGGCACTCGACAGGAGGGCCAGCAGCCCGGTGTGTTCAGAGAACCAGCCGTTGAAGGCCCCATGGTTATAATTCGCCTCGAGTTCGAAGAATCCCGCCACGACGGACCTGGTGTGCTGGGTTACTACAAAGATCTTTTCTCCGCCGCCCGGGGTGGGCCGCATCATGCTCTGGACATCGAGGAGGTCAAATACGGCCGCTTTGCTCCAGAGGTCGAGCCCGGCCACGCTTGCGGCGATGAGGAGGAACAGCGCCCAGGCTTTTTTCTTTGAGGGCGCCGAAAGGCTTTCGCTGGTTGCCGGAGGTTCGTTCATACAGGAGATTGTACGGAAGAAGGAGGTCGCCGTCATTACCGCGGCACGCGACTATTCCTTCCCCGCCTCCTTGAGCCGCTCGGCGATCTTTGCCAGGGAGGTGTCTTGTGGGAGGAGATCGCTGGCGGCGCCCACCGCGTTACGGGCGGCTTCGCGGTCGCCATCGAGCAAGGCCTCCACCGCCTTGGCCAGGTGGTCGGCGGCCCGGGCCCTGGCGATGTTTTCCGACAGGGCCTTGGCCCGGGCGTTGCCCGGATTTAACGACTTCAGCCGTCCTGCCTCGGAGCGTGCCGCCGCATGGTCGCCTTTTGAGAGTGCGTCGAGAGCTCCGTTGAGCAGGGAGCTCTGCGAGCCGGCCTGACTGCTATACCAGGCCGCTGCCGCAGTCATCATCAGGAGGACTGTCGCTGCGATAAGGCGATGGGATAGCCGGAAGGTTGGGGCGGCGGCGGCAACCGCGAGAGTCTTTTTCTCAAGCGCCGCGCGGGTGTTTTCCCCCGCAAGAAAGCGGGCCAGATCCTCGGCAAGCCTGGCGGCGCTGGAATAGCGATCCTCCGGATCGCGGGCCATCGCCTTTGTGACGCAGGCCTCGAGCGAGGGCGGCAATTCATCGGAGAAAGAGGATGGCGCTGGCGGCGGCCCGGCCAGGATGGCCTCGCGGATGGCGGCGGGCTCAGAGGATTCACCATCGGCCAGGGCATAGGGCGCGTTCAGCGTCAGCATCTCGTAGAGGACGGCGCCGAGGGCGTAAATGTCGGAGCCCTTGTGGGCCGGCCAGCTGTCCTGCTGAAGTTCTTCCGGGGCGCGGTAGTGAAGCTCGCCGGCGAGGGAATGTCCGCCGCCTCCGAAATCTACAAGGAGCAACATTCCGGATGGAGAGAACATGAGGTTGCCCGAGCAGATCCGTCCATGAACAACCCCGGCTTCGTGGGCGGCCTGCAGCCCGCGGGCCACCTTTTCGATCATTCTTACGCAGCGGTACAGGTGGTCAGGCTGCGGTCCGCCAGCAGCGGTCGCTCCGATCGGGCAGAGGGAGGCCGAGGCAAGGGAGCCCTCCCTCAGGCCTGACAGGATCTCTCGGAGTGAGTCGCCAGGCAGGAAGCGCGAAGCCGAATACTTCCAGTCCTCGCAGGAACCGATGTCCTCTACAGGGAGGATGTTGGGATGGATGAGACCCCCGCCGCGCGAGAGCTTTTCAAGATCCTCCCATCGCGTCCAGGTCTTCGCATGATAGATTTTCAGTGCGTAAAAGCGCCCTTCAGATTCGGCCTTGAAGACCTGTCCACGCGGTCCCTCTCCGCAGCTTTCCAGCAGCGCATAGGGTCCCAGCCTGGACGGCTCTACGCCGACGCAGCTGTTTTCCGCCATTGCCGTTTCTCCACTTCTCTTCAGTTTCTCTTCGCTGACCTTGTTGTTACGGCGATACAGAGCCAAGGTCAGCGCCAATATACTAAACCTTCTCGCCCTTACAGGCAAGGGGGGGCTTGCGGGCTGGCTTCAGGGAGAGGAGGCCTCTTTCAGAAGCGCCTGCAGGGCGGGACTGACGGCCAGGCCGCCCGGCGGCAGGCGGATGTCAAGAGTCAGGTTTGTAAGCTCTTGCCAGGAACGGTTTTCGTTTAGGTCGAGGAGGCCGTCCACCCACGGTCCCTCGTATCGTTTCCAGCCGGCCAGAGAGATTCGGAAGGTCCGGCTCTTGGAGCCGGCGATCTGTGACTGCTTAACGAGAATCTCGAGCTCGGCCGGCCCGGCCTCCAGAACCCAGGCTTTGAAGGGCTTCGAGAGCTTGGCCTTTCGGCCGATGGAGCCGGGGTTGCGCAGGAGCTCGTCGCGGGTTCCAGGGCGAACCAGGCGAGTGATCCCATCGCCAGTCTGCCAGAATTTCTTCACCCTCAGGGTCGCCAGGCGAAGATTGGCCGGAAGGCCGGCCAGCTTGCCTTTGAGCCTGCGATTGCGGGCATCCCGGAGCTGAAGGGTCTCATGTCCCAGGCCCTTTGATTGGGTGAAGACGCGATGTTGTTTTTTCCCCTGCCGGTAGCGAGGGTTGGCAATTCTGAGAAGAAAAAGCCCCTGTCCTTCGTATCGCTTCCAGCGAGGTAGAGAGGAGGCGATCCTGCGGATAGCCTCCGCGTGTAGAAGGCCGGATTTGCGCAGCCTGAGATAGGTGGCGGCCGCCTTGTAGGCGACGGCATCGGGCGCGAGGAACCCCTTGATGTCGAGACCGTGCAGAGAGAGGGATGCGGCGCTTTTTTCCCAGTCCGCCAGGCGGAGGCGAATCTTTTCTATTCGGGCCAGGTCTTCGGCAGCCAGCCTGGCCGGGTCCGGAGCCTTCTTGCCGGCGGGAGCCTTTTTCGCTGCCGGCGCAATTTTTTTTACTACCTCGGCAGCAAGGGCCCCGGCAGGGAGGAGAAGCGTCAGGGCCAGCAGATAAGGGTGAAAAGAGCACTTTGCTGTCATGCAGGCATCCTAACGCCAGCGCGGCGATAGGAACAATTTTTTTCAGCCCTGAGGGCCAGAGGCCGATAACAGAAGAGGCGAAAGCCGCCAGAGAATAGAGATGTCCAGCGCGGAGGCGAAGACAACAGCGTGACGAAGAAAACAGCTCCAGAACAATCCGGAAAGCCCGGGCTCCGGCCAAAGACTTTTGGCCGGGCGACGGCCCTGTTTTTCTTTTCAGGCGCACTCGGGCTCGGCTACGAGCTGGTCTGGATCAAGAAAGCGGCGCTGGTGGTTGGCGCAAGCCAGATCGCCCTCTCTACGGTGCTGACCTCGTTTTTCCTGGGAATCGCGCTGGGCGGATATTTTGTCGGAAGCCGGCTCCGCTCTACTCGCCGCTCTCCGCTTTTTATTTACGGTATCTTTGAGTTGGTGATAGGCCTCTTCGCCCTGGCCTTTCCTTTTCTCTTCTTCCTGCTGGAGCAGACCTACGGCGCGCTCTATCCCGTCGCGGCGGGGGTTGGCGGCGGCCTCTTCGCGCTGCGTTTCGGGTTGCTGTTCGCCCTGGTGCTCATCCCGACCTTTTTTATGGGAGGCACGCTTCCTCTTCTGCTGGATGGGCTGGTGGCCGAAGACCGCGCGATTGGTTCGAGGACCAGCTTCCTCTACGGAGTCAACATCCTGGGCGCGGTGGCCGGGGTCCTGTGCACCGCCTATTTTGCCATCCCGGCGCTTGGCATGAATGGAACCAGCGTGGCTGGGGGCATCGGAAACCTGCTGATTGCCGCCGCGGCATTTCTTTTCTTTCGCCAATCGGCTCCGACCCACGCGATTGCCGGGGAGGTCAGGCTCGGGCGGTTTTTCCCCGCGGCGGCTTTTCTCTCCGGCCTGGTTGCGATCGCCTACCAGGTCGCCTGGTCGCGTTATTTTTCGCTCTTTCACACAACCAGCGTTTATTTCACGGCGATGCTCCTGGCGGTATACCTGCTCGCCCTGGCGGCGGGGAGCCTGGCCCTCTCCCCCGTGCTTCGTACGCGGTGGAGCCCGCTCACAGTTCTCGGGGGATTGCAGGGCCTGGTGCCGTTTTTCGCTCTTACGATGATTTACTGGTGGCGGTCGGCGGAGCACAGCGTGGCCTTGCAGGGCAAGCGGATCACCCTTCCCGATGGGAGTGTCCAGATTGTGCCGCTGGAGACTCTCGAGATCGACCACCTGAACCCATCATATATGATGTTCTGGAGCGAGAAAGCGGACGCGATATTCTTCGCCCCGCTTTTCCAGATCGCCCTGTGTATTTTTATTCCGGTTGCTTTGATGGGCGCGGGCCTGCCTGCCCTGATCGCGGCGGCGGCCCGGAGCGCCGCCGTTCTGCGCCCGATTTCCGGTCGACTTGTGTTCTGGAACACCATCGGCTCGAGCCTTGGCGGCTTCCTCGCGGGCTACGTTTTTCTTCATTTCCTTGGCTTGCATGCGACACTCGTCCTGCTGGGCGCGGGCTCACTGGTCCTTTCGGGCGCCTGCCTGTTGAAGACCCGGAGCCTTCGGCTGGCGGGGGACGCGGCCTCCTCCTCCAGGAGCCGAGGGGCCCTCTTTTTCACCGCGGCCCCCCTGCTCGGCCTGGCCAGCGTTCTCTACTTCAGTTTTTCCGAAGATATAACCCGGCAGACGATACTCGAGGATGGGTACGGCAAGAATCCCGCCCGAGGCGACACCGAGCTGGTCGAGATTAACGAGGGGCCGCTTACGACCTCCTGGATCTTTGATGGGCCTGACAGCATCCAGGTGGGGGCGGGACATGTATCGCTGGCGGTAACCTATAAGAAGTACTGGTCAACCCAGGCCATTCAGGGTCATGTGCCGATCCTTTTTTATCCCGGCACCAGCCTGCCGCGCGACTGTCTGGGGATTTGCCTGGGCTCCGGCCAGTCCTTCGGCGCGCTCCTGATGTATCTGCCGGAAGACGGCCGCCTGGACGTGGTCGACATCTCAGAGGAGATGATAGAGCTCTCGTTGCGGAACTACGGCGAATACAACCACGGCCTTGGAAAAGACGGCCGGGTCAGGGTCCATCTCGACGATGGGCGCCATTATGTTGACCGTGCCCCCGCGAGCGCCTATGACATCATCTCGATGGAGCCGCCTCCGCCAACCGCGGATGGAGTGTGCAGCCTGTATTCTCGGGAGTTCTATTCCGGGGTTCGCCGTATTTTGCGTCCAGGGGGCGTCTTCATGCAGTGGCTTCCACTCTACAGGATTACCCCCGCGGACACCCTGGGCATCGTGAAAACCCAGGCGGCGGAATTCCCTTTTACCTTCGTGGTCAAGGTCGGCCGGGATGATTTCATGGTTCTGAGCTACCCATCGAGGCCGCGATTTGAGCTGGAGGCGCTGCGTCAGCGCAGCCGGACCTTCGCCCGGGAAAACAAGATATCCGGCTCGCGCTGGACGACTCTCTGTCGCCACGAGATGTCCTCTCTCGAGGGAGTGCTGTCGACGTTGGTCATGGGGCCTGAGGAGATCGCGGGCCTCGATGCGCCGATGTTGTACGAAGATGATACCCAGCGATTGAGCTATTCCAGCGGAGACCGTGAGCTGCTGCGCCTCTACCGCGGGCCGGCGCTTTCACCGCTGGCCTTTGCGGCCTTACGGCTCAGCCCCTTCACTTCTCTCTCGGACTATTTCAATCCGCCGCTCGAGGCCGCTTTTGCGGGCGAACTGGAGAGAGAGCGCGCGCGCGCCCTGGCCTTCTTCCGGGTTCCGGACCCGGCCCAGCGGGCATCCCAGGTGCAGGCCTACACCCGGAGCGTTACGGGGGCGGAGCGGGTCGCCTGGGCAATCGCCCTGGCGGGCAGCTACGATGCCGCGCTCAAAAAAGAGGCCGCATTCGAGTGGATCGGTAAGGCCCTGGACAACCAGCCCGGAGCCGCGCAGCCCGTTCAGCTGCGCCGTGTTCGCGAGATGGTGAGGAATCGCATCGCGGTGTATCACTCGGTCACCGAGAAGTGGATCCGGGCTCTCGAAAAAGGGCATCCGGGCTCGCCGTTGGTGGCCGCCATGCGGGCGGAACTGGACGGCTACAAGCGGCGAACTGCGGCGAAGAACGCGCGGTATTTTTTTCCCTGAGCCGGGCGGCTAATCAAAGAGCTTCGCGGCCTTCGAGTGGTCGCCGAGCTTGTGGATGGTGTTATAGATTTCCTGCGAGACCCGGGCCCCATCCGCTCCGGTGAGCTTGTAGCGAATGAGCATCTGCATGCAGGGCTTCATGTCCTCGATCTCCAGGAAAACCGAACGTCCATCTTTTGAGACGACGGCCGATTTGACGGGAACCTTGTCTCGGCCGATCTTGCCATCGGAGAGCTTGTAGTCCTTGGAGCCATATTGCTGGCGCCAGAGGTAATTCCATCTCTCGATGGAATAGCGGTCGGCGCTCGCCGCGCGTTTCCGCTCCAGGGGGTCTGAGAAGGTGAGGACGAGACCCCTGGTGGTGGCGTGGAGCTTGAGCGGAGTGTGCATGGGCTTACCGGTATGGCGTATGCGATAGAGGCCGCCCGCCCGGGTCCGGTTGCCGGCCCAGCCAAAGAGCCCACAGAGATACAGGTGCTTGTCGCCGGGGTGAAAGCGTCCGCGCATGATACCGGTGGGAAAGATCGGGATTTTGAGCTTGGTCGCGCCGCCCTGCATCAGGTCGCCGGCCTGTTCATGGAGGATGTGCGAGATAGCGCCGGTTCCATAGGACAGCGAGATCAGGTGTCCGCCCAGCGGCCCCCAGCTGCCCTTGGGAACCCAGAGCTGTTCAGCCGGAGAGCGGTCATAACGCGGGTGAAGCCAGCAAAGCGGCGGGTCGTAGGAGGTGGGCTTCTTGCCCTTGTGGAAGGACCACATGTAGCCATAGAAGCCGCCCTTCTTGACCCAGTTGATCCGGTTGGCGGGGGTCCAGTGGCCTTCCTGGTCGCTGGTGAAAAAGGTTCCGTCCGGATTTACGCAGAGGCCGTTCGGGGCGCGAAAACCGTTGGCGAGGATCTCTGTTTTTGACCCGTCCTTGCTGACGCGGAGAATGCTGCCGTGCTGGGGAACGACGGAGTCCTTCGCATGGCGCCCGCCCTTGGTGTAGTAGAAATTGCCAGCGGCATCGGTCTGGAGGTCCATGGCGAATTCATGGAAGTGCTCGGTAACCTCCGCGTCATTGTTGAAATTCTCGTAATGGTCAGCTTCGCCATCGCCGTTCAGATCCCGGAGAATGGTGATCTGGTCGCGGCCCAGAACATAGATGGTCTCATCGACGATCTTGAGGCCGAGAGGCTGGAACAGGCCGGTCGCGATTCTTTGCCAGGAGAGCTTCCCGGATTTTGTTCCCAGGCCGTCAACCAGCCACACGTCGCCCATCCAGGTGCAGGCGGCGGCGCGCCGGCCATCGGCAAAGAAGTCAAAGCCTCCCAGGCGCATCCAGGATTTCCAGGGGTTCTCCATGGGGGTGGTCAGGATGTCGACCGCGAAGGCGCCGTTGTCGGCGCCGAGCCGGGTCTCGGTCTCGAGTTTTTCTTTCCAGCGCGGCGGTCCGCCCTTCGTCAGCGGCGAGAGGTCGGCGGGTTCGCCCTCATCGAGGGACGAGGCGTATTTTTCAAGAGCCGCTGCCGGTCCCTTCCAGATCGAGAGCTTGAGTCTTCCCCCGGCCTTGCCGCCTGAGGGAAGGAGCTTCAGCCGGAGCTGCGAATCTTCCGG
>CAJWMA010000013.1 GCA_913042995.1 uncultured bacterium
TCGAGAAACAGAGCTGGATCTTCTCGCTGGCGGGAGTCGATGTCTTCGCCACACCAGCCGGTTGCGTCTATAACCACAACAGCCCCGCGATGATCGCCGGCAGTGTCTTTGATCCTTTCTTCAACCTCACCGCCAACCTCACCAACAACCTCCCGCCCCGCGACCTGCGCAATGAACGCCGTGCAAACCCGCTAAACAGACTGGGAATCGTCGGAGCCTGGTTCACGATCGATGGAAACATCACCTCATCCGGACCGATGAGGGTAATCACAGCCGATGACGTAGATGGAATGTCTGACGATGTGCTGTCCTGGGGAACGACTCCCCAGAACCGCTGGCCCGAAAACAAGGGGCTTGAGCGGGTCTATACGACCTGCCTTCAGATCGGCGGCGTAGATGGAATCCTTGGTTCCTACGACGACCGGATTCTCCTGGCTGGCGGAGGAAAGTCCTTCGGCGCCTTTGGAGGAGAGCCGACGGCTCCCTCGGCGGAAGTTTTCCTGCCGCCGGGCAACAGCGACTTCAACGAAGAGTGATTTAAGTTACTGTCGGGGCAGCAGCTTACGTAATAACGAGCCGGACGGACGTCCGCGTCCACGCAGTTGCCGGTTCGTGGTATGATTTGGCCGGTTGAGATCCAGGCCGGCCCCAGCAAAGGTTCTCCAGGCTGGAGCGGACTGGTTGAAGCGGAAGCCTTCTTGGACCGGATACTATGAGCCAGAAAATACGCATCGCTATACCACTCTCGCTGGCGGCCGTGCTCACGGTGCTCTTCGTATTCCTGGTCCTCAGCGAACTGCAGGATCCCGCGACGGAGGAACCCGGACCCGATGCCCGCCAGGAACCTGAAGGCATCCCCCAGAGACCCGTAGCCCGGGGAGATATCCCAACCGGCCCTCCCTCGGAACCCAGGCGCCGAGTCCAGAAAAGACGCGTCCCTGCGGCCGACGGTTTCTCCCGCTGGCACCTTCCCAAGCTGCCCCCCAATTGGAACGCGGAGCTGGCCAAAGATCTTCACACCTATTTTGAGCTGCTCGATAAATACGAGAGAGGCCGCAGCGCCAACTCGGCCGGCCTGCTGATGAAAAAACGCGACGAGCTCCGTGAATTCCTCGCAGGCCTCGGGCCTGAATCGCTGGAGACCCTCTCCATGATCCTAAACTCGGAGCCGGACTTCGTATATCGCCGCTTCATGCTGGCAGCCATAGGAGACCTGGGGCCGAAAACAGAGGGCGCCACCTGGGCGCTGCGCGATTACTTCGTCGCCCGGCAATCCAATCCCGGCCACCGCTCGGAGATGGGATACCTGATCAAGGCGATGGGAAAACTTCAAAACGACACTTCCTACGATGTCCTCCAGGATCTCATCAAGAACCCGGGCTTCAGCCCCTACCGGGACAAGTTTATCTGGGAGCTCGGAGAGCACCACCGAAGAGACGAGGCCCTCGATTTCTTCAACGACGGCCTCAACAACGAAACCTCGAAAAGGAATCGCAACAAGTACGCCCAGGCGCTCGGAAAGATCGCCTCGCCCGAATCCCTTCCCCAGCTCTACCACGCCTTCAAAAATGAGAACTACTGGGTGAACAAGCAGACGATCCTGGGGAGTATCGGCAAGATCGGAAATCCGAACTCTATTCCTTTCCTCGAGGAGCAGGCGAGATACGCCGGCGAGAGCGCGGTCCGCCTCAGCGCGGCCAGGGCCCTCAGCCGTATTGGAACCCCGGTGGCGATGGATACCCTTAAGGATGTGGCGCAATCTGAATCAGATGAAAAGATCCAGTCCTATATGATCGACTGGTCCCAGGAACAGCAGTAAACCATCGTGGAGTTGGGGAAAACGTTAAGGATCCTGTTCGCCGCCGCGGCCCTCGCGGCCAGCGCCGGCTGCGGCCACGACCCGGACGCCCATGTTCGCCTGGCCGAATTCCAGGATGAGAACCCTGACGGCCAGGCCCAGCAGGACGAGAGTATCCTGGTCTACCTTGACCGGAAGCTGCCCGCCGGCTTCAACCCGAACGTCATCAAGGCAAGCATCGACCCGCCCACTCGATCAACACTCCGCGCTAGTATCGAACAGAACCGCGAACTGCTCAGGATCACCATTGTCGACGGAACTCCTCAACTTCAATTGCGAGGGGTTCATGTCCCTGGAATGGACTCCGGCCCGAGCGGGCTGCTCATCGACCTTGGAGACGGAATTATCCAGGCCATTGACCTGCAGAAACGGGTGGTCATACCCCGTCTCGAGCGGGCCATCTGGATCGATGCAAGCCCGCAGGGCGGCAACGCTGTCGTCGACAGGGGAGATCGGATCAGGCTGGTTTTCGACCAGAAGGTCAAGCTGGCCGACAAGCTGACCGACTACACGCCGAGGGTGCCCCAGGATCTCGTCCTGAGCAAGGACCAGGACAGGCTGGGCTCCGAGGAGGTGCCGGCGGAGCTGGTTCCGGCCGAAAGCGGAAACGAACACGAACTCGACATCATCCTCGGCTTCAACCCTATCCTGGAGATCGCCGGCAGTATCGCGGAGGATGGCTCCCGGGTAAATCGAACCGGCCCCGACGCTCCCTCCGGGCTCGCGGTCAACGGAACGCGGCTCCTTCCGATGAAGCGCATAGAGGCTCTCAATGGCGGCCCGGGAGTCTACTCTGAAAAAGAGGTCGACATCGAGCTGCCCGAATCGGAGGTCCCGACGACAGGCGATACTGGGGACTCCTTCGGCGGAGCCGGCTCGAGAATGCACCACACCCTGACCCGCTTCCAGGGCAGGTTCGCGGTCATCGCCGGCGGACTGACCGTAGCCGGAAAAGATCCCATCGACGAGGTTCTTCTCTACAATCCAAGACGTACCGACCCATCCCTTCCAGCCTTCGAGTTGATCGGCAAGCTGCCCAGACCTTCCTGGCAGCACACCGCGACGCTCCTGCCCGGAGCCGACCGACAGGAAGGAACCGAAGATGACCTGGTGGTTTTCTGTGGAGGCACCGATGGCAAAGAGATCTTCTCCGACATCATCGTCGTCTTCCTGTCCAGCAACTCGGGAAGCCTGGAACTTCGCAGGCTCCCCGTCTCCCTCAAGGTGCCGCGGGCTGAACATGCCGCGGCGGCAGTCGGCAGCCAGTCACTCCTCGTCGATGGAGGAAGGACTCTCGCTGGCGAAAACGGCTCGGAACGCTTGACGGGATCTGCAGAGCTGCTTCGATTTGAACGCGAAGGGGACGAGCTCCGCGTGGCGGAGGACCGCCTCTTCAGATCCCTTGCCAGGGCTCGACATACCCTCGACCTGCTGGTCCCGGATGAAAAGGGGCGGACCTGGGTTCTCTCCTATGGCGGCTACGGCCGCAACCGCTATATCGACCCATGGGTACCCATCCTCAAGACCCCCGATCGCCCCCTGGCCCCGTTCGGAGAGAAGCTCACCGGAAAAGAGATCGAGACCCTCTTTGATCCGCGCCGCGGCAGCATCCTGAGCTCCCCCATTCTCATCAATCTTGAAAATCCGCGCGACTCCATCACCTCCCTGGCACCCAGGCCCGAGTACGAGCTGGTAAGAACCGGGCACCTCTCCGCCGGCCTTGGCGGCCTCAACAGCGAAGGGGTGCCGGCGGCCGATTCAGTCATCCTCCTGTCCGGAAGCCTTCTCCACCCTGTCCATGGATTGGATGGAGACATCGCCGCAAGCTGGGAGCTTCCCAGCCAGAATCCGCTTGAAAGAATCACGGATCCCCGGCGAGCCCCCGATGGGCACGAGGCCCTGAGCGGAATTCTCTTCACCTTCGATCCCGCCGATCCACAACGCAGCGCAATCGACACCGTTCGGCACCCGGCTCCCGAGCCCAGCAGGCTCGCCACTCGTGAAAATGCCGACCTCTGCAGGATCCCCGGGCTTGGAGTACTCCTCTCAGGCGGAGAACCTCCCCGCAGCACAACAGACCCCAAGCTGCATTCCAGCCTGGAAATTTACCTGGCAGAAAAGACCGGCGGAGGCCAACTCAAAAAGATCGCCTCCCTGCTGCCCTCGGCCAGAAGCCGGCATCGCAGCTACCTGGTGCAGGAAGAGGGGAAATACCGCCTGCTGCTGATTGGCGGCTCCAGCTCGGCAAAAGCGGATATTGAAGAGCTGATTCTGCCGGCACCGGCCCCCAGGTAGGAAAGATCCGCCGGGCAGGCGGTCCTCTTGGGTCTTTCACTTCAAGATCCGCCGTGATACTATTCCTCCTGCCTGTCGCGGCAATGTGCGAATGCCTGCGGCCTGGATGAAGTGAAGAAGAGAGACCAGCTTGCGCACCCATTACCAGAGATCCCGGCTTCTTTGTGCTGTGCTCCTGCTCGCCGTCGCGGCAGGTTGCTCTGGACCATCGTCTTCGCGCAAGGCCGCTCCCGGCACGAGGGCGAGAAGCGCAGTCTCGGGCTCTACGCTGGAAGGATACGCCAGGCGCAGCCGGGCAGATGCCACGCGGGTGAGAAAATACCTCGCCGCGGCCGAAGCCTACCTCATCGAGGGGAGCGCCACGAGCGCCATTCGCTGCGCGCATGAAGCCAGGCGGCAGACCTCCAGCAGCCAGCTGCAGGCGCAGGCCGACTACCTGCTCGGAAAGGCGCACCTCGGCCAGCTGAAGCTGACCCTCGCGGAGCGCTATCTCGAAAAGAGCCTTGCCGGAATGAAAGGCTTCGGTCTGGAAGAGAGACGGGCATACCTGGTTGTCTGCCTGAGAATGCAGAAAAAAAACGGCGAAGCAGACGCCCTGTTCAAACGACTCAAGGAACCCGGACACCCGCATATCCAGGCAATCCTTACTACTCCCCGGCCGCGTCTCGCAGATGAAAAACCGCCCAAGGCTCCCTCCATAGCCCGGATCGGCGATCTGCCGGCAAGGCCTTCGAAAGCTGGAAACCGACAACTCCCCCACCTCCAGGTCTTGCCTCGCTCCGGCTGGAAGGCAAAAACCACGATCAAGAGCAGGACAACTCCACAGGCGTTGAGCAAGATCTTCAGGATGACCATCCACCACTCCGGAGAACCCGCCGGGGTCAGCACGACCTCAAAATGGGGAACCTCCAGGGAGATCCTGCGAATCCAGCGCTACCACCAGCGCGAGAAGAGATGGGCTGACATCGGCTATCACTATATCGTCGATCGCGCCGGCAGGGTCTGGCAGGGACGGCCGGTATCCTACCAGGGCGCCCACGCCCGGGGAGATGCCAACCGCGGAAACATCGGAATTGTCGTGCTGGGGAATTACAGCGCCGGCAAACAGCAGCTGAACAAGGCGCAACGTGACAGCCTGAAGCTCCTTGTGCTCAAGTTGGGACAGTACTTTTCCATACCGTCAACCCGCCTCTACACCCACGCTGAGATTCTTCCGGGCCATACGCACTGCCCCGGTCCGGGGCTGACCGCTTACGCCAGGACCCTGCGCGCCGAGCTCAAACGCCACCAACTGGCGGGAACACAGCTGACCTCCTCGGCCAGACGCAAATAAGCCCTCAGCGACTCTCTGCTCCCAATGCGACCAACACATCCCAGTTGTCTGGTTGTCGCAAATCGTCCAGAACTACCCCGTTGAATCGCTCAAAACCACATGCGATACAGCGCTGGAGCACCTTCCAGCCCGAGCCGCTGGCCCCCGTCAGCTTGACCGGCTCCATCAAGCCGCCACAGTCCGATCCGCGATCGCCGGGAACCACATCGACGTGCCTGGACCAGAGACAGGCGGGGCAGTGATTACGATAGCTGCCCTGGGCAAGCGGTAGAACATCCTCACCGCAATGCCCGCATTCGAACCCATCATTTCCGCTGCCGTGAAAATTCCGCCGCTCTTCGTCGCCGCGCGCCCGCTCGCTCAAGAAAACAGCTCCGTTAGATTCCTGGAAAGAATTCCAGCAGCCCGGACAGCCGCGTCGTCATCCGCATCCTTGTGAAACACGATGCGAATACCACGGCCGGGAAGGCCCACGACAAGCAGGCCATCTTCGCGAACCTTGTCCGAAAACTCAGTATAGCGATCAGGATCTTCTCCATCCCACCCGAGAAAAACCATGTTGGTGTCGGGAGAAGAGATTCGCAGGCCTTCGAGGTTGAGCTCCTTCAACTTCACGGCCAGCTCGGCCGCGCGGCGATGGTCCTCGCCAAGACGCTCGATGTTGTGACCCAGGGCGTAGATACCACAGGCCGCGAGCACCCCTGCCTGGCGCAATCCTCCGCCAAGCAGCTTCCGCAAACGCCTGGCCTCGGAGATGGTCTCAGCCGTACCTGCGAGCACCGATCCTGCCGGAGCTCCAAGCCCTTTCGAAAGGCAGAACATGACGCTATCGGCGCAGGCCGCGAAACTGGAAACCTCGACTCCAGAGGCGACGCTGGCATTGAAGATCCGCGCTCCATCGATATGCAATCGAAGTCCGTGCTCCCTGCACAAGGAGGAGACCGACTCCAGGTAATCCAGCGGCAGGATGCAGCCGCCGGCAATATTGCTGGTCTGCTCCAGAATCACCAGCTTCGTGCGCGCCATGTGAACATCGTCAGGTCGAATCGCGGAAGCGATCGCGTCGAGGGGGATGACTCCCCGGTCACCAGCTATCGAGACGGCCTGGACTCCCCACAAACGGGCCGCTCCGGCACATTCGAAATTGTAGGTATGACACAGGGACTCAAAAATGACCTCGTCTCCGGGACTACAATGAGTTCCTACGGCGATCGAATTGCCCATGGTGCCTGAGGGAACAAAGATAGCAGCCTCTTTGCCTAAACGCTCAGCCGCCAGCTCTTCAAGCCTGGTGACAGTCGGATCATCGCCAAAGACATCGTCGCCAAGCGGTGCCGAGCACATAGCCTCGAACATCGGCTCATCCGGCTTTGTAACCGTATCACTCCTGAGATCGACTACTTCTGTATTAATCTGCATGGGATATGAGCTTACGACAACAGGGGGAGCGGTTCAAGCGAAGCTGAAGCAGTAAACACCCATTTTAATACCTGGTTTCAAAGATTTATTCCGACCCAACGGCTCCCTGGGGTACTTCATTAGCGGGGTCGCTATAGTTTTCCTCTCTTGTCTGATAAACATTTGTTTTTAAAGGACTTGCAGAAAAAGCGGCCCTCTGAAACTCGGTGTTAGTAGTAAGATAGCTCTATGAGTCAGAAATCGGACCAAACCACTTCAGGCGGCGTTCAGGACGATACCCGCTCCCAGGACATCTCATGTGAAGATGAGACGCTCGTCAGGAAGGCTCTGAAAGGCGACCTGGAGTCCTTTGAATCGTTGGTTGGACGCTACCAGCAGGCGATCTACAACATCTGCTATTACAAAAGCCGCAACTGCTTTGATGCGGAAGACCTGGCTCAAGACGTATTTCTTGCCGCCTTCAAGTCCCTGCCAAACCTGAAAGACATCAGAAAGTTCAGAAGCTGGCTCTTTGGTATCACCTACAACCGCTGTCACAAATGGTTCCAACGCGAAAAGATCAAGATCGTCAAGTTCAAGGAGATCTCGCAGCGCCTCAGCCAGCAGCAACGCATGGACAGGCTGAGAAGCGGCCAGCCGGGCACACATTTCCAGGGAGATGAACCCGAGATCGCAGAATTTCTCCATAAGCTCCCAACCGATGTAAAAAACATCCTGAAGCTGAAATACCTCGAGGGAATGAGCTACGACGAGATCAGTGAAAAAACAGGGGTCAAGTCGCACCGGATCGACTACCTCATTCGCAAAGGAAAGAAGCTGATACGTGAACGCTGGAGCCAGCGCGACAGGAAAGGCCAGGATGATGGAGTCTCCTGAGGAAAGCCCAGAACAGATGCAAGCAGATCATATGCAACCAGACCAGACCCTTATCAGCTGCCGGGAAGCGGAAGCTTATCTACACCTCTTTGTCGAGGCCGAACTCGACCAGCTCCGTTCAGTCCGGCTGGAAGATCATTTAACCGCCTGCGACAGTTGCCGGGCTCTAAAAGCCGAGCTCGACTCTGAGCAGCTCTGGCTCCTTGAAAACGCCGTACGTTCTCCGACCTTGTCGGCAAACTTCGCCTCGAAGGTCAGCGCGGAGATCCGCCGTGAGGGACTCCACCGGTCAGCCTTCTCGACCTGGCTTCGCAAGGCAGGCCCCTGGCCGGGACTTGCGGCAGCAGGCATTCTCCTGGCCCTGCTGGTATTTACAGGCCAGGACAACATAGAGACCGGCGGCCCCGCCACGGTCGACCTTGCGGCCGCAGACAGCGTCCCCCCTGTTGTCCCCGCAGTGATCCCCGCTGCCAATTTCACAGAGGCTCCCAACCCCGTTGGCAAATCCTCCGTGACATTATCAGAACCCGCGGTCCGAATCGGTTCCGAAAAGAATCCCGGATTGAAACTCACGGCTACAGTGTCTGAAGTTTCAACCGCTCGCGAGCCGATAACTACCTTAACGGCAGGCCTCAATCAACTGGATATGGGGAAGCTGTTCGGCCTCTTTGCCAGGCGGTATGAGAAAGCCCGGTTGCCGACAGCCAAACCGATCGATCCGGATGACCCCTGCCTGGATGATCTGAATGATGATGGAAAAGTGGATGGTGGAGATGTGGCCTATGGCTGTCTCCTTCTCCTCGAGGCAAAACCCTCGGCCCCCGAACGCGACTCTACAAAATCAGCTGAGGCTCCCGATTGTGACAACCGGGATCCCTGCGTTTGAGAGAACAACCACGGCTATGAATGCCTGGGGGGAGTCCGGAGCGACTGGCCTCGTTATTCGTGACAATGGAGGTCCTGATCGTCAACTTGCGGACCTCGAATGAACTGGGATGAAAAGATGGCTCGGACAATGAAGCTTGAACAAAACGATGCGCTGAAACGATCTTCCCGTGTACCTGCCTGGCTGGTAATGGGCTTCTGCATCATCGGCACAATCGCGACACTCTACCTCACGGGGCTCATCCCCGGCAGAAACGCGACGGCTGCCTCGAACGCGGCGGCCACTGAAAAGCCCGAAGAGGTCTACCTGGCCTATACTGTCAACAACCTGGGGTATACAGCCACCTGCGGCTGACCAAAGAAGAAAATCAAGCTGGGCAGTTTGTCCAGGCGAATGACCTTCTTCCAGCAACTGCGCGGCCGCGGCTCCCCGGTTCTGGCAATCGATGGCGGCGACACCTTCTTCGGGTCGCCGACGAAAAAACCCCTGAGCAGACGCAACGAGACCTACGCCATGAGCATCGCCGGACGTATCCTCGAAGCCTACAATTACTTCGGCTACCAGGCGATGGGCGTCGGACCATCCGACCTCCAGTTCGGCGTCGACAAGCTGAAGGAGCTGCTCTCCAAAGCAAACTTCCCCATCGTCTGCGCCAACCTCGTTGAAAAAAGCAGCGGCAAACCAGTCTTCTCTCCCTCGGTGATCCTCGATATCAAGGGCCTGAAGGTCGGCATCTACGGAGTGTCCCTGAACTCGCTGAACGCAAACTACAAGAAACGAATCCTCGGAGAAAAATACGAGCTTCTCGATGCCCTGGAAACCACCAGGAAGATCGTTCCCGAACTGCGCAAGAACTGCGACCTGGTCATCGCGATCTCCCATCTCAATATCACCAACAATGAGGAAATCCTGAAGAAGGTTCCCGGAATAGATATCCTCCTCGATCCCTACTCTCGCTCCGGCAACAAGCCCGTCTGGGTAACCGAAGGAGAATACGTTGCCTGGCATGGCAAGACCCCGATGATACGCATCGATGGCCAGGGCTCGCGGGTGGCGATCTGCGAGATGTACTTCCCCCGGACCGGAGATGTCGAGGAAGACTACTCCATCTACGACTATCCCCTTGAACCTCAGATCATCGACCATCCCGTTATAAGCCAGATCGCCAAGGGAAACCGTGCGGCAGCCAATAAGGATCCCCAGAAGCCGACCCTCTTCGAAGACCTGTTCCTGGGAGCTCCGACCTGCGGAGCTTGCCACGAAGAGCAGCAGAAGTTCTGGAAGAGCACGACTCACAGCAAGGCGTATGCCAGCCTCACGAAAACCGAGGACCACCTGAACTATGAATGCATAGAATGCCATACCCTCGGCTACGGCCTCAGCTACGTCGAGCCGGAGAAGGTCGGCGAATTCACGGAGGTGCAATGCGAGAGTTGCCATGGCGTCAATGCCAAGCATGCCGAAGACCCCGCCCGCCAACGTCTCGGCCAGGTAAAGGAATCAACCTGCTGGGGCTGCCATAACCCGCAGATCCTGAACAAACCGTTCTACCCGAAAAAGGTCAAGGAAAAGGTCTCCTGCCCGAAGATGAAGAGGTGAAATGAGAACCCTGATATCACGTTGCCGGCGCAAGATGATGCTGGTCCCCATCTGTCTCCTGTTTGTCGCCCTGGCGACCATGCTCGCGGGAATCGCCGGCGAAAGCGAGACCGCGAAGAAGTTCACCCTGGTCTACAACATCAACAACGCCGGCTACATCGATGTCTGTGGCTGCAAACACAAGGAGGTGCGCCAGGGAAGCATGACCCGCCGGGCCAGCTTCCTGAAGCAATTGAAGGCCACCGGCAGAAACATCCTGCTCCTCGATGGAGGCAGCGCGTTCTTCCCCATCAACAAGCGGCTGAAGCCCACCGAGGTCAAGGAGGCCGTCCGCAAGGCGGAGCTCATCACCGAGTCCTACAACAGGATTGGCTATTCGGCCATGGCCATCGGCCCCTACGATCTCATCACTGGACTCGACAACCTGCTTAAGCTCGAGAAGAAAGCCCGCTTCCAGATGCTCTCGGCCAACTTCGTGGACAAGGATGGGAAGCTCCTTTTCAAACCCCACGCTGTCTTCGAGGCCGGAGGGGTCCGCGTGGGAGTCATCGGCCTGACTCTCGAAACCATCCCCAAACCGGTCCTCGAAAAACGCGCCCCGGGCTGCAGGATCCTTGATCCCTTCACCGCCGCGGTAAAATCCTACGAGACCCTGCGGCCAGAAACCGACATCATCATAGCTCTCTCCCATCTCAAGGAAGATACGAACTTCAGCCTGATCGAAAAACTCAAGGATCTCGAGATCATCATTGATCCCTACATCCAGCAGGGAAGCCACAAGACCTGGCTCAAGGAGGAGAGCGAGTGGCTGGAAGAAAAAAACAACACGCTCTTCCTCAGAAGCGACGGACAGGGAGCCCGCCTGGGCATCGTGGACGTGGAGCTGTTCAAAAACGGAAAGACTCTCTATTCGGGAGCGCGGTATGACGAGCTCCTCGACCTGGTTGAATTTGACGAGGCCGATGCCCAGCAGAAAAAAGAGCTGCAGTCTCTGAGCGGCAAAAACCTGTACCGCTTCACCAGGATCTCGCTGGAGCCCCACCACCTGACGGACCCGGAGATCGATGCCCTCGTCAACGCCTGGAAGAAAAACATCGATCTCTCCGGAGTCAAACACCTCGAAAAAGACCTGCCTGACAAGGCCCGGTACCTGACCCACACGGCCTGCAAAAGCTGCCATGAAAAGCAGTACGCCTTCTGGCTCACAACCACCCACTCGCATACTTTCGATGACCTCAAGAAAACCGGCGACGAAGCGCGCTACGATTGCATCGGCTGCCATACCCTCGGCTACGGAGCGGCCTTTCTCGACACGACCAATGTCGGGAGTTATGCCAATGTCCAATGCGAGTCCTGCCACGGCCTGCAGCCTGAACATCCCGGGAAACCTGCTGAACATTCCTTCGGCAAGGTCGCCCGCAATTCCTGCATCGTCTGCCACAACAAGGAGCAGACACGCTCGGTCTTCCAGTTTGTTCCCGCCCGGAAAAAGGTCGCCTGCCCCAAGGGTTGAGGGCCGCGCAAACGAAAGCCTTCCTCCATTTTCAATAGATGGCGAAGCTCGGGGCTTTGTGTTAGAAACCGGAACGTCCGTGGCGCCTGCCCCGGACCAGTCCCTCTTCATGGTCCTGAAACGCCCTTGCACGCGCAACCGGCCGTCACCGCGGAAGAAGCCTGCCTGAAAAAAAACTCGTGATCTCCTTCGCTTCCCCAACATCCGACTCCACCGACTGTTCCATCATCGGGGGTGGAGTCATCGGCCTCTCGATCGCCAGGCGGCTTGCCGCGGAGGGGCTCTCCGTGACCGTCTATGACAGGAACTCTCCAGGCCAGGAGGCCTCCTATGCCGCCGGAGGTATGTTGTGTCCGCGTCTTGAGTTTCAGAAAGAATCAAAACTCTCCGAGATGGGCGAGATCTCCCTGCAGCTCTACCCTGATTACGTTCGGGAGCTTGAAGAAGAAACCGGTCTCTGCGTCGATCTCAGGCTGAATGGAGTCCTGAACCCTCTCACCGCCGATGCCAGCGCCACCGAGATCAATACAGCTGAGGTCAACGGCGCCCGCCTTGTCGATGGGGAAACGATCCGAGACCTGGAGCCTGGAATCGCTCCGGAAATAACCCGGGCGCTCTATTATGAAGAAGAGGGAAGCCTTGACAGCAGGGCCCTGACCGAAGCCCTCGAGACGGCCTGCAGAAGGCTAGGGGTGACGATCAGGGAAAAATGCGAGGTCCGCGGCGTGCTCGTTGAGAAAGACCGCGTCAGCGGAGTGAGGACCCTCTCCGGCGACTTCAACTCGCCGATTGTCATCAACTCCGCAGGCTCCTGGGCAAGTGAAATTGGCGGCGTGGAGCGAGTAGAAATTCGGCCGATCAAGGGACAGATGCTCCTGCTGGACTGCGGGAAAAACGAAAAAGAGATCCCGCGGCACACCATCTACGCCCACAACGCCTACCTGGTGCCGAGGGCGGACGGCCGCCTGATCGTCGGAACGACGGTTGAGGACAAGGGCTTTGACAAAGAGATCGAGCAGGAGGCCGTAGAGGATCTCCACCAGAGCGCCGCCGGTCTCTTTCCCTTCCTGGGAGAGATGACTGTGGTGGAAGCGTGGGCCGGGCTCCGCCCCCTTGGAGAGCAGGACATCCCCACCATCGGCCCTCTTTCCCCGGAAGGCTATTACACGGCTGTCGGACACTACCGCAATGGAATCCTGCTGACGCCCCTCACCCAGGAGCTGCTGGCGCGGAAGATCCTGGACGGGACCGCTTGAGGACGAACGCGCGGATGTCGGCCCGGTGCCGGGAGTCTCTACTCAGGCTCCAAACTTCTTCATCCTCGAAGCATGGGCCATGGCCAGGGTGACCATCTCCGAGGCCTTGAAATTTCCGAGATCGCCGCCGAGACAATCGCGTTCGCTGAAAACGGCATCTGCCTTATTCAACGCCAGCTTCGAAGAGATGAGCGTTGGCACAGGATGCCAGCTGTGTTCCAGGTGAATACAGGGAGTCGAATGGTCGCCCGTCAGGATCAACGCGGCCGGTTCGAGAGCTTCGATACGGGGCAGGATGGCGTCAAAGGCTTCCAGGGCGCTGACCTTTTCGTCAAAGAGTCCCGAGTGCCCCGCGCTATCGGTGGGCTTGTAGTGCAGGAAGAAGAAATCGTGCTCGCCGTAATTCTCTTCCAGCGCCTGCACCTCTTCCTCAATCCCATGAGGGCTGCCAAGCACCTTCATACCGACGAGCCGCGCGACACCCCGGTACATCGGATAGGCGGCGATGGCGGCCGAACTCGCCCTGTAGAGGTCGTTAAAAGAAATAAGATCCGGCAGCCCTGAAAAACCCCGCAGGAGCATCCCGGTGGCGACCTCTTCATCCGCGAGGATCTCCCTCGCCGCGGAGAGAAAGGTTGCGACCAGCTCAGCTGAGCGCTCCGAGGCGGTATCACCGGCAACAACGGGCAACAATTCGAGGCCCTCGCGCTGCGGGTCGTTGTCATTCAGGCAGGCTCCGAGTTCACCGCCGCGAAAGAGCACCGTGAAACGATGTTCCTTGCCGTTGAGCAGGAAGAGCTCCACTCCCGGCAGCTTACCCTCGAGTCCTTCACGAAGCTTCTGGCACAGCCTCACATTTTCCTCATCGGGAGGACGTCCGGCTCTGCGGTCGTGAACGATATTGTCGGCGTCAATTGTCGCGAAATTCGCCCGGGCAGCCAGGTCCCCCGGCTGCATGTCAAAATCGCTGCCCAGCGCCTCAAGAACACCGCGGCCAAATTCAATCTCGTAGGGTTCATAGCCCCAGAGCGCCAGGTGGGCCGGACCGCTGCCGGGAGTCACGCCGGGCGCGATGGGGAGCGATCTCCCCAGCGAGGAGCGGCTGGCCAATCGATCGAGATTGGGAATGTTGGCGGTCTCGAGCTCCGTGCGGCCGGTCTCGGGGTCGGGAAGCCCTCCAAGCCCATCGAGCACCAGTTGGATCACTTTTCGACCGCTGTCGGGGATAAAAAGATCGCGTGTTTTTGAATGCATCCTGCCTCTCAATATCTGCCGGCTCTACCGGGCTCTCCTGGCAAGCCCTCTTTCTGAGAAGGATATCAGAAGCCTGCAGCCATGGGAAAGCCGCAATCCCCTCAAGCCGCGGCATCACGAAGGCCGGTCCCGTTGCAATTAAGGTAAAACTCTGTTCTCCTCTTCAGCACCACCCATTCGAATGGCCACGGAGACGAGATGAAGATCCTATCACTCGGGCACAGCAGCTACATCCTGGAGATGATTCCTGAAGACGGAGAGCCGGTGCGCATCCTCGCCGACCCCTGGCTCTCGGATTATCTCATAGGCGACCTGATGGGCCGCTTTCCGCGCCTGGAGCTTGACCTGTCAGCCCTGCAGCCGATCCACGCCATCTACCTTTCACATTCACACACCGATCACCTGGACCCCTACTCGCTGCTGAAACTGCGGCAGCTGGATCCGGCCCCGACCATCCTCCTTCCCCAGAGCCTGCAGTACCTCGAGCCCCTGCTGAAAGAACACCTCCCCGAATTCGAGATCACGAGACTTTGCCAGGGCCTGGAGCTGGACTTTCATGGACTTAAGCTCGGAGCGTTTTTTAACCCGGAGCTCAGGGCGACCAACGAAGATGACGTGATGATTCTCACCGCCGAGACCGAAACGGAGGTTTTCATAGGAGAGGGGGATGCCCTCATGCCCCTCTATGACCCAGCCGCCAGGCAGGCGCTGACTGACAGGTTCTCGAGAGATGGAGTCCAGACCGCCTGCTTCCTCACCGTAAAGAACGAGGGCGACTCCACCATGAACATGCTCGCGGCAAAAGACGGTGAGCAGCGCAAGGAGCTGCTGGGACAGAGCATCGAGGCGACCTATGCGGAACTGTTCGACATCTACAGTCCGCTAGATGATGAGGCTGACCTGCTCTGGGGAAATCCCGGCCTTGTCAGGGTCATCACCGGGCAGGGGATCTGCTACCCGCAGGCGCTGAACCCCGACTACAACCGTATTCTCTTCCCGATACGACTGGAAGACCGGGTCCGTATGGAGCGCGAGGTAGCTGAGCAATTCGGCTGCGTGCACTCCATCGAGGAGTTGATCCCGGGACAGCTGCACGAGCTCAGCGATGGAAAGCTGCGGTCTCTCTCGGACCCCGAGGGAGTCACCGTTCTCGACAAGGAAGAGGAGCGCCATTTTGACCCGGAAAGCGAGCTCGCGAGAGACTTCCCCACGGGACCGCTGCTTGAAGATCGGCGGGATACGGGCGACCAGCGAAAGCTGATCGGCGATTGCCTGCAGAACCGTTTTCTTCCCTGGCTGATCGGCTCCAGGACTCCCCCGGTGGAGCACCTGCTGGCCGCCGCAGGCGGCGAATACCGGATCCGGGTGCGCTATGGAACAAGTGAAGATTTTGAAGAAACCGATTACCTGCTCAGCTTCGCCAACCTCTCCCTCGAAGAGGCGGAGAGCTCGGGAACGCCAGCTGAATCCTACTGGGCCAACGACCTCGACGATGTGCTTGCCGGAAGGGCGGACGAATTTTCCCTGTGCTGCCGTGAGCCGCTGGAGGGCGAGGCTCAGCGCCTGTGGCGTTGCCTGGGCCTGCCCTATCTCAACAACGACCTCATCGAGAAAAAGCTCAGGCTGCACTTTGAGCGAGCAGCCCGGGACGAGAGCATTGCAACGTGGGCGGAACCGTACTGGGCCGGGGTCGGAAACACCCCGGAACAGCAGCCAGTGAAGCCGGAATCGCCGTGAACCGGAAGATTACTTTCCGGCGACGGTATCGAGCAACCTCGGCCCTTCCCAGGAGTGATCGTCACCAGCCAGATCGATGAAGCCGAGGCTCACCAGCCCGAGGAAAAAATCGGCCAGCTCGTAAGGGGTCTCGATCGGGTTGACGGCGAGGTCAAGCCCCACGAGGGCGTACACCGAAAACCCGACATCGTAGAGGTGGCGATCATAGTGAGCGGCGTAATCCGACCGCGCAGGAATCCAGCTCCAGGACTCGCCATTGGCCCAGTCGCTCCAGGTTTTTTCAGACGCATCGACGAGGGTCTTACCGGCGACGACAGCCCGCCCATCGAAACCCGTCTCAGGGGCATCGATGCTGCGCAGGTGAAAAACAGGTGAGAGACCGATCTCAGGAGAAAAATTGATTGGAGACTGCACCTGGCGTCCCCTGAAAGAATTTTTCGCGAGGGTAAAGAGTGCCCCGCCCTGAACGAAATTGGTGGCCCGCACACTGGCTCCCATGCCCATGCCAACGCCGGCACTGACAGGATCGGTGAAATCAAGCAACCTGTTGTGAACGTTCGTAGCGACCTTGCCGGAAATTTCATTAACGGTGGAACAGCCGCTGACGCAGACAATCCCTGCCAACGCGATCAACAAACCAAGCGTTCTGCGACTCAAAATAAACATGTATAGACTCCTCGTTGTTCTTGTCTTCAGTACCCGGGAACCCTGCTCAAGGACCGATAATACCAAGCAGGACCGCATCAAAGCTTCCCCTACCCAACCTGGAAGCATAGCGTTATTTCAAACCAGTCAGAAATTATACCGGCTGCTTCTTTAAGTCCTCTATTAAAAAGATTTAGTGAACATCGCGACTCCCTGGAAATCCCCTCCAGGCTGTTCGAAAAGGCGCTTCAGCGCCTCCTTTCGATTAAAACCGAAAAAATAATAGCCGCTTTAGAGGCTATATTTTAGCCATTTTTGTCGTCAGGGCTCTATACGGAAGATTAAGATAGAATCTGGGCTCTGAATGCCCGCGAGGATCCTAAATGCCTGCAATCGACTTCAAACATCCGCGATACCAGCTCAATGAGCCCCTTGGCCGGGGCGGCATGGGTGCCGTCTGGGAAGCTATCGACCTTGAAACAAACGAAATGGTCGCCATCAAGGTGATGCGGGAAGACAGCCTGGCTGACCGACGCCTTTTTGAGGGCGAGATTCGTACCCTGGGCGAACTACGTCACGAAAACATCGTTCGCCTGCTCGATGCCGGCGCGCTCGGCGACCGGCTCTTTCTCGTCATGGAGCGCCTGCGAGGACGCCCGCTGGATGAGTTTCTCGATCAGCCGAAACCCGGCCAGCTGCAGATCGACCATCTGCTCCACATCACGACCCAGGTCCTCCTCGCACTCGAGTACATACATGACCGCGGCATCATCCATGGAGATCTGAAACCATCGAATATCATGGTGCTGGAGCCGGCCGACACCTCCGTGCCGATGGAAGAAAGCGGGGGTCCACCCCCCCCCGATGCGGGCCCGGCCATCAAGATGCTGGACTTTGGACTGGCCCGCAGCAGCAACCGGCTGACCCGGGATTCCCTGAGCAAAATATCATCCGGCCGCCAGGGTGCTGACGATGGCGGCACCCCGCTCTACATGGCGCCGGAGCAGCTGGCCTCAACGGCGACAACGGAACGCTCCGACCTCTACGCTTTAGGAGCGCTGCTTTACCATATCATCGCCGGGCGGCCTCCGTTCGAGTCCCTCGTCGCCGCACTAACCCGCAAGCCGCCGCCGCCCTCTCTCGAAAAGCTCAACAAGGCCTGCGCCCCGAAGCTGGCCCGGACCATTCTTTCCTTCATGGAAGAGGCCCAGCACAAGCGCCCGTCCACGGCGGCGGAGGCTGCCGCGATGCTGGCAAATGCCGGCTCCCTGACCGCGCAGAAGCCCTCGAATTCACCTCGCCTCATGCGCCCTGTCTTCATCGGACGGGAACGTGAACGCGGGCTGATCCTTCAAAAGCTGGAGGAGGTCCGCAAACACGGAGCCCTTCAATCGCTGCGGCTTGTCGGCGAAGGCGGCTCCGGAAAATCCTGGCTGCTTCACTCGAGCGGCCTGAAAGCCCGGGCCGAATTTGACTTCGGAGCAAACACCCTGGAGACCTCCTTCAGGCAGGAGCGCAATGGCCGCGGAGGACTGGGCCGGATCCTGCTTGGGAACCGGGACTCGGACTACAGCCCGGGGTTCCGAAGAAGGTTCTCTGTCGACACAAGAGAAGAGCGCCCTTCCGGGGCTTCGACAGAGAGTGACTCCCGGGAGAGCTCCAATGACCAGGTAACAGCCGAGGCGGCCGAGGCTCTCCGCTCGCTGGCCAGGCAGCAGCCGCTGCTGCTGATCCTCGAAGACATCCAGTTCGCCACCGAGACGGAAATCGATCTGCTGACCAGGCTGGCCGCGACCCTCAGCGATTCGCCTGTTCTCCTCGTGCTGAGCTACAGAGATGAGGACCATCAGCCGGGATCCCTGGTCGAGAGGCTCGGAAAGCGGCTTGACGGCAGCGGGCATCCCCAGCCTCTGCGCCTGGGAGGCCTGGATGACAATGCCCTCAGGGAATATGCGGAAGCCGTTCTCAGCCCCAGGCTTCCCGCCGCCCCGGAGCTTCTGGAGACGCTGGCGACGCGTTCAGGCGGCAACCCACTGGCTCTTCACCAGGCGCTCGGCCAGCTGGTCGCTGAAGGCGCCCTGGTACGCGACTCCGGGCACTGGAATTACACCGGGAAACCGGCCGGCGCGGCTCCCGGGGAGAAGATACTCCTGCGGCTCGATTCCCTCACCGCCGCCCAGCAAAGCGTGCTCATAGCTGCCGGGATTATCAACGAGACCTTCGACCAGGGCTTGCTGGCCTGCCTGCTCGAGGGCGAAGATGAAACGATGTCCATCCCGGAGGGGACCGCCAGCCTGGTCGCCTCGGGACTGCTGCTCGAAGACTCCGGGGGCTGTCGTCTCGCTCCGGGACTGGAGCTCGATGAGCTGTTCAATTCGATCCCAACGAAACAAACGAAGCGACTGCACAAGCGACTGGCGATGCTCCTGCTGGAGCTGAATGAAACACCGGGAACCAGGCTCCGCATGAGAATCGCCAAACACTTCGAGTTGGCGGGAGCTGGCGAGGATGCATTCAACCACTATCTCGAGGCCGCCCGCAGCGGAGCGAAAGATTATTCCAACCAGCTGAGCCGCAAGGCCTACGAAAAGGCGCTGGAGCTCTCCCCCGGAAACGACCGACAGGAAATCCTCCGTGAGCTCGGCAGCCTGCACCTCAGCTGCGGGGAGCTGCAGAGCGCGCTCGACTGTCTCCTGGAGGCGGAACGGAACGCCGCTATCCTCCCGGACAGCGACAGGGCCGGGCTCTGGAACGGTATCGCCCGGACACTGCATCGCCAGGGAAAGCTGGACGAGGCGAAGGAGTATTTTGACCGCTGCCTCGCCATCGCGGGGGAAGACAGCCGCGCGCTGGCAAAGACCTGCTACGGCCTCGCCGGACTCTTTTTTGATCAGCGGGATCTTGGACAGGCGCGGAAACACTTCCGGAAAAGCCTCGAGCTCTACGGTGAAGGAGCGCCCCCGCGGGACCTTGTACCACTTCACCTCGGGCTGGCCCTCATCGAGAGACTCGAAAACCATCCGGAACGCAGCATCTCCCGCTTCAAAGAGGCCCTGGAGCTTGCCCGGAAGACAGGACAGCTTCTCGATATAGCCAGGATCCAGGGCAACCTGGCCAATACCTACCGTACCCTCGGCGAGATGTCGGCCGCCCTCGAACACCTGGAAGAATCCACCCGGATCCGGAAACTGACAGGAGACCGGCAGGGGTTGGCCGTCTGCCTCAACAGCCTGGCCCGCATCCAGACCCAGCGGGGAGAATTCCAGGCAGCCCTGGAAACCACCGAGAGCGCCCTCGGAATTTTTGAAGAGGTTGGCGACCCCAAGGGGATTGCCATAACTCTCTGCAACATCGGAGAGTTGCTGCTGCTGCGTGGACGCCCCAGCGAGGCCCGGGAGGCGCTGGAACGCTGTTCAAAACTGGATGACGAAAACGACGGTACCCCCCTGGCCTGCAATATATTATTCAACCAGGCCCGGGTCGAGGTGGCTGTCTGTGAATACGAAAGAGCCGAGAAGCTCTTCCAGGAATGCCTGCGGAGATTGCCAGCGGACCGAAAGCAGGGGCTTGAGGCCCATGCCCTGGCCGGCCTTGCCGAGGTCTTTCTGAAAAAAGAAATGCTCGAGGCCGCGGAGGACGCGCTCCAGGAGGCCCGGGGAGTCGTCCAGGACGGCGCCGGGCCTGAAAGCGCCTCCGAGCTGCTGGGACTGCGAATGCGGCTGTGCCGCCAGCGGGGTGAATTTGAGCAGGTCATCGATCTCGGCCGCGCTCCCGACGACAATGAGGCCGGTCCCTATGAAACGGCGCGAAGGGCGCTCGAGCTCGGAGCCGCCTACCGCGACCTCGGCCCGGACTGGGCAGACAAGACCGAGAAGTATCTTGAGAGGTCGATAAGAGAATTTGAAAAAATGGGCTGCCCGGTGGAAACCTCGGAAGCCCTTGGAGAGCTCTCCCTCTACTGGCAGCTGACCGGAGAAGAGACAGAAGCCCTGGAGCTCCTGCGGCGCGCCGAGACCATCCTCAGCGCCGGCCAGCTGGGCCCAAGGCGCTCACGATTCACGGAAACATTCAAGGCGAGGTTGCAATGAGTAAAACGGCCTATCGACGCAAGGCGATCCTCTCTCGTATCCACAAGGCGCTGAACGCCTTCTACCTCCTCCAGAAAATTGACTGGGAGTACGATATCGGGGAGAGCCTCAGAAAAATCCTCGGCCTTGCGCTGGAGGAAATTGAACTCGATGGCGAGAAGATCATCGAGCGCGCGCTGATCATCGTGAAGAACCCCGAAGGCGAGAATCTCGAAATCAAGGCCGGCTGGAAGACCCGGGATGCGGACCTGAGCTTCAGCCATACCGTGGTGCAGGAAACCTTTGAGCGCGGCGAGGCCATACTCTGTGAAAACGCCAAGGACGACCCGCGCTTCATGAACGCAGAGAGCCTGAAGCAGCTCGAAACGCTCTCACTCGTCGCCGTGCCGATGCACTCAGAGAATCAACCGGTCGGAGTTTTTTACGTCGAGAGCGAATCCGCGGGAAATGTCTTCAACTCAGATGATCTCGAATTCCTGCAGGAGTTCGCCCAGACAATCACCCCCTTCGTTAAATTCGGCATCACCCACCAGGGACATGTCAGGGAAATCCGCAAGCTCAAAGAGGAAGCCATCGGACGCTACGACATGGGCAACATCATCGGGCGAAGCGAGGCCATCACAGGTGTCTTCGAGCTCGTCCGAATCGCTGCCGAGGTCGACCGCACCGTGCTCATCACCGGCGAGTCAGGCTCGGGAAAGGAGCTGATAGCCAACGCGATCCATCACAACGGGCCGCGCAAAGCGGCGCCCTTCATCGTGGTCGACTGCTCTGGGCTATCTGAACATCTCCTCGAGAGCGAGCTCTTCGGTCACCTCAAGGGAGCCTTCACCGGCGCCAACAACGAAAAGATGGGCGCCTTTGAAGAAGCCGATGGAGGCACCATCTTTCTTGACGAGATCAAGGACTCCTCCAGGAGCCTTCAGCAGAAGCTCCGCAGGGTGCTGCAGGAAGGCGAGCTGCGCAGGGTCGGAGAAAATAAATCGCGCAAGGTGGATGTGAGGGTGATCTGCGCGACCAACGAGGATCTCGCCAAGCGCGTCCAATCCGGAGACTTCATCCAGGATCTCTACTACCGCATCAACAAATTCCCAGTCCACATCCCCGCGCTGGCGGAGAGACGGGAAGACATCCCGCTCCTGGTGGCCCACTTCCTGAGGTTGATGGACCAGGCCGAGCCGCGTGAGAGCTCCACAGAGGTGACCTCGGAAACCATGGATATGCTCGTCCAACACGATTGGAGCGAAAACAACATCAGGCAGCTTCGAAATACCGTTGAGCTGGCCCGTGACCTGGCGGAAGGAGAATTGATCGACCTCCCGGTGCTCGATCGGGTCTTTCGCATCCAATGCGGAGAGAACCCCGAGTCGCTCTACCACAGGCCGCCCGGCGACCTGGGTATGCCAGCCGGCCACCTCGTCAACATCCACAGCGAGCGCTTCAAGAGCCTGCTCGAAAAAGAACCCGAGGTAAAGGAAAACGGCAAGCGAAACCGCTCCGACACCCCCTTCTATCGCCTGCAGTCGGAATTTCAGGCCCGGGCTATCACCGAGGGACTTCGCTCCTGCAGGTGGAAAATCCGGCCGGCTGCGCGACTGCTGGGAATCAGCCCGATGAAGCTGCGTACCTCCCTGAAGGACTATCTCGGCATCCTGCTTACCCGCCCGGGAATGAGCCTTGAAGCGGCCGCCGGAGAATTGGACATCCCGCCAGAAATTATAGAGAAGAAAGCCAAAGATTTTGGCCTCGAAGACCGGGGGAAGAGAAGATGAAGAGCCGCACTAAAATCGGTCTGCTGCGGGTCTATTTCCATATAGACGAAGCCCAGTCGCTCAAGCAGAAGCGCCAGGTCATGCGCTCGATCAAGGACCGCCTCAGCAACCAGTTCAACGTGGCCGTGGCTGAGATTGGCTCCAACGACCTCTGGCAGGCCGGAGAGCTTGCTGTCGTCACGGTGGCGAACGAACACCAGTTCGTCGACTCGATGCTCCAGAAGATCAACAACTTCTTCGAAGAGGAACTCCCGATCCGGGTCATCGAGGGGCGAATAGAGATCTTCTGAAAAGCCGCGTCTACAGACGGGAGAAGCTCCAACTCAGGGCGCCTTATTCTTCCTGGTTGCGGCTCGAGTTGTAGGTCTCTATAACCTTCTGCTGAACCTGCGCGGGAGCCGTCTCGTAGTGACCTTCCTCAATGTTATAGGAGCCCTGTCCACCTGTAACCGACCCGAGACTACTGGCGTAGTCGCTGAGCTCGGCAAGGGGAACCAGGGCCTTGATCGTCTGGAAATCTCCGATCGAATCGACGCCCTGCACCCTGCCCCGCCGTCGGGTGATGTCACCCTGGATATCACCGGTATATTCACTCGGGAAGGTCACCTCGAGAATAACGATCGGCTCCAGCAGAACGGGCTTGGCTGAATTCACCGCAAGCTTGAACGCCTCCCGGCCGGCCTTCTGGAAGGCCACATCCTTCGAATCAACAGGATGCTCCTTACCATCATAGACCTCGACCTTGATATCGACGAATTCGCAACCGGCGAGGACTCCATCCTTCATCATCGCAGTGATGCCCTTCTCAACCGACTGAACATAGCTCTGGCTGATCGCGCCGCCGAAGATGCTGTTGACGAACTCGAGCCCGGCGCCTCTCTCGGTAGGCTCAACCCTGAGCCACACCTCGGCGAATTCTCCCGAACCACCACTCTGCTTCTTGTGCCTGTACTGCGCGTCGCCCTTGGCGCTGACCGTCTCCAGGTAGGGAGTCGCCGGCAGCCGGGTGGCCACCTCCACTCCATACCGCGCCTTGAGCCTCTCCCAGAGAATCTGCAGGTGAAGAGCGCTGACTCCGGAGATAACCAGCTCTCCGGTGCGGTCATTCCTCTTAGATGTGAGACAAACATCTTCCTCAACCAGCTTCACGTAGGATTCGGCGAATTTCTTTTCGTCCGCCTTGGTCTTGGGAGTGGTCGCCAGTCCGGACATGGGACTTGGAATACTCGGCGCAGCCATCGAACGTTTCGAGTCGGAGGTGAGATAATCGAAGGTGTGCAGGCCCTCGACCTTGATCAAGGCGCCAATCTCCCCAGCCCCGAATTGTTCGACTGCCTCCTGCTCCTTGCCCTGGAATCGAATGAGCTTCCCCACCTTCTCCTGCTTCCCTGTATGAGGATTCAGGAAAGAACCATTCTGGCTGATCGACCCTGAATAGATTCGAAGATAGGTCAGCTTTCCGACAAACGGATCGCTCACAACCCTGAAAACCCGGGCCGAGAACGGCGCATCGGCCGCTATGGAGACAGCCTGGCTATCCTCTCCCGAGTCGAGATCTACATGTTCGCGCCCCAGGTCATGGGCGGCGGAGGGGGCGTAACGTACGAAACCATCAATGAGCTCCTTGACACCGACATCCGTCAGGGAACTGGCGGCAAAGACCGGAAAGAGGCTCCTCGAACTTACCGCCTCAACAAACTGCTTCGAGATTTCCTCTGGACTGATTTCTTCTCCCTCGAGATAACGCTCCATCAGCTCGTCATTGGACTCAATGACGGACTCCATGAGATCATCTGAGCTACCGAGAGCGTCTTCCACGGAGGAGAAGCCGGCGCCGGATTCGTTCGGCGAGGTGATCGCAAGGCAACTCGCATCGAGCTGACCCTGAACCTTTTCGAGAACTCCATCAAAATCGCTATGCTCGCGATCGACGCGATTGATAACCACGAAACATGGCAGGTTCGCATCCTTGGCAATCTCCCAGACCTTCCGGGTATTGGGGCGGATCCCCTCATCGGCGCAAATCACGATCACCATGAGATCAGCCGCCGCGACTGAACAATAGACCTGTCCGATGAAATCACGATAGCCCGGAGTGTCGACAAACTGCAGAAGCGTGTCCTGGGAGTCGACACTGGCGCAGGCGAGGTCTATAGAATGATTACGCGCCTTCTCCTGATCATCGTAGTCGCAAACGCTGGTCCCATCGTCCACCGACCCCTTCCTGTCGATACCGCCGCCGGTAAAAAGAAGGCTCTCAACAAGGGTTGTCTTGCCGCAAGTGCTGTGACCTGCGAAAGCTATATTTCGAATCTTATCAGGCGATTTCGCAGCCATTTGTTTCTCCGTGGACTGAGGGGGAAAAGGGTGACTCTACCGAGAAACGATCGTGTCATCCAGCCCTAAAACAACGCAGACAGGCCATTCCAGCCCATCTCCAATGCTTGGAGATTCAGGACTCGAGGGCAGCCAGATAGCGGTGCTCAGCACGTCTCATCTTTCTTCGATCGGCGGGAGCCGCATCGTCATATCCCAACAGGTGCAGGGTGCCGTGAATGGCGTAGAGAGACAACTCGCGGGGGAAAGCGGTCCCCCTCTCCTCAGAATAACGCCGGGCGGTATCAACCGAAACCACGACCTCGCCGAGAAGCTCGTCATCGAGAGGATCCCCCTCGACTCCATCGCGTTCTGAGCGCATGGGAAAGGTAACCACATCGGTGACGTAATCATGCCCGAGATAATCCCTGTTCAGCGCCCTGATCTCTTCATCGTCGACGAAACAGACATTGACGCTGGCCGAGCAGGCGTGGTCGGCCAACAGGAGCAGAAGCGCCTGGCGCAAGGAAGCCTTCTGTTCAGCCCTCAATGGGCGCTTGCCGAGAAAATTGACCCCAGCTGAACTCACGAGGCGTCCGGCTCCTCTTCCGGTTCGGGACCGGAACCCGTCGAAGGATCCGGGTCGATATCCTCTTTCCCTGTTCCGATGTCAGGATATTCAACCCGCCCGTGATTGATGTTGGTCAGCGTGGCCTCGAAGCTCTCCTCGATCTTGTAGAGATCCGCCATGGTGAGTTGACACTCATCCAATTGGCCGTCAAAGATCCGCTTGCGAATCATCTCCCGCGCTATCTCCCTGAACTTTACCGGAGTAGGATCCTGGACACTCTTGGAGATGGCCTCGACAGCGTCCGCCAGCATCAGAACCCCAGCCTCCGGGAAGGTCGGCTTGGGGCCGGGATAACGATATTCCGTATCCTCGGTTGAGCCCTCCTCCTCATCGCCCTCCTCCAACCGGGCCTTGTGGTAAAAAAATTCGACGACCGTCGTTCCGTGATGCATGGGAATCATATCGATGATCTGCTGCGGCAGCTTCTCCTCTCGAGCGAAAATAATCCCCTCCTTTACATGCGACATGATAATGAGCTTCGACATCGACGGACGCAGCTGGTCATGAATCGACTTGTCCTGGCCCATGTTCTCGGCGAAATACTCAGGCTTGTAGATCTTGCCGATATCGTGGTAGTACGCTCCGACGCTGGCGAGAAGGACATTCCCACCGATCGCCTCCGTCGCCTCCCGCGCCAGCTGCTGCACGCCGAGGGTGTGCTGAAAGGTTCCCGGCGCGCGCGTACGCAGGATATGCAGCAGCTGGTTGCTCGGATCGGCGAGCTCCAGCAGGCGGCGCTCGGTAAGCACATCGAAGATCTTCTCGATCTGGGGAAGCAGGCTGGTAACGATGCCGCCGGAAATGAGCCCTCCCATCAGCGCGTACCCGGGATCCTGCAGGAAGGAAGCCAGAAAACCGACATCTTCACTGCCGGAAAAATCCCCCATCACCTTGAAACAGATGACGGTCAGCGCCTGAACAAATCCCGCCCTGATTCCTATGAGAACCGGCTGAGACTGCTTGCGCATGTTCCTGACTCCGAGGACTGATACGACAGCTCCGAGACTCAACGTAACAGCCAATTGGAGGGGCTCGTAAGGAGCCGGAGCGAGGAGGGCGAGGTAGGCGGCAAGACCCCCACAGAGAAGAATCGCCACCATGTTGCTGTAGGCCAGCCCGGCAATCATCGCCAGGGCCGGCAGGGGCAGGAGATAGGCCGGCCAGTTGAGAGTGAACATGCCCCAGGACAGGCTGACGGTCAGCACAATCAGGAGAACGAACTGGTTGAATTTCGCGGTCGACTGGAAAAGAGCGGGCTGGAGGCGGTTGATGACCAGCACCCCGAGGACCGTGACCATGGTGAGCAGCCCGGCCACGCCTATCTGCTCGCGCTGAAACTCGTCCTTCTCGCCAATATTCAGCAAGAGCAGCAGCAATGCCACCAGTAACACGGTCACAACGATCCTGAACAACAGGTTCGCCTGGCGGGTACTCTCTCTCAGAACAACCTCCTGCCCCTGCTGGCGGGACCGGAGGAATTCGTCGATTCTCTTGCTCTTTCGTTTTCTTGCCATGTTTTCTGCGATCCGCAAGGGGCGCTTCGGCACCGCCGGCAGCCAGCCTACTGACCCTTCGGAGTGGAATTGTTTTCAGCGGCCTCGTAGGCCTCAACGATCTTCTTGACCAGCGGATGCCTCACAATATCCATCTTCTCAAGCTCGACCCAGGCGATCCCGTGAATATCTTTCATAAGGGGAGCGGCATGCACCAGGCCGGAGAGCTGCTCCTCGGGCAAATCGAATTGCGTCACGTCTCCGTTAGCCACGACCTTGGAGCCCATTCCAAGCCGAGTCAGAAACATCTTCATCTGGGAAGCTGTGGTGTTCTGTCCTTCATCAAGAATGATGAAGGCGTTGTTCAGGGTGCGCCCGCGCATATAGGCCAGCGGAATGATCTCTATAATCTCCCGCTCGATATAGCGCTTCACCTGCTCCATCCCGAGAACGTCATTGAGCGCATCGTAGAGCGGCTGCAGGTAAGGATTCACCTTGGCCTGGAAATCACCGGGAAGGAAGCCCAGCTTTTCACCTGCCTCTACCGCCGGCCGGCAGAGGATCAGTTTCTGATAGTCTCCCGAACGCAGACCGTCGACCGCCAGGCGCACGGCGAGATAGGTCTTTCCTGTTCCCGCCGGACCAATACAAAAGATCAGCTCATTGCGGATGATCGCCTCGATGTACCCCTCCTGGCCTTTCGAACGTGCCAGGCTCCTCACTGTCGCGCGCTCCTGGGGCGTCAGCTTCCTCTGCTTCGCGTCCGGGGAACCGGACTCTTCAGCCCCTCCTTTTTCCCGTTCATCATCGGCCTTGATCCTGGCCAGCCGGGACTCGACGTAGAGGTCCGGCAGAGGATCCCCGGCCCTGTAAAGCTCGGCCATGTCTTTCAGGAGCTGCTCCGCGCGACGAACCAGCCCCTCGTCTCCCTCGATACGAATGACCCCATTGCGGGCCGCGACCTGGATATCGAGACCATCTCGAATCTGGCGCAAATGAGCATCACCCGCGCCGAATATGAACAGGGCCTCTTCCTGTGAGGCCAACTCGATAGCTAATTCCATGTGATGATCTTCAAGACCAGTAGCAGGAAAGGACCCAGAACACAAATCCACTGAAAATAAAGCTGTCGATCATGTCCAGAACCCCCCCGAACTCCGGCAGTAGAGACCCGGAATCCTTGACACCGTAAAGTCGTTTCATGAGCGATTCGCTCAGATCGCCTATAGCGGCGCTGACACCAAGAATTATCCCAAAGGCGATCCCCCCCGGCCATCCAATTTTCACGGGGGCAAGATACCCCAGATGGGCTGCTCCCGAAAACCAACCCGCCGTCAAAATGAGACCAGCCGCATAGCCCTCTAAGCTCTTCCCAGGACTCACCTTAAGGATCTTTGTCCGTCCCAGTATCGAGCCAATAACAT
>CAJWMA010000014.1 GCA_913042995.1 uncultured bacterium
ATGCCCGGTGGTGTAATGGTAGCACCGCAGGTTTTGGACCTGTTAGTTGGGGTTCGAATCCCTACCGGGCAACCATTTTGTAACTGAGTTGAACTAAATGTTTTCGTTGGTTGTACTTGCAGCAGGAAAAGGGTCGCGGATGAAGTCCGACCTCCCGAAGGTTCTCCATAAACTCATGGGGGAGCCCTTGCTGGAGTATGCACTTGAAACAGCCGACAAGCTGGCCCCCGAGCGTCTCGTGGTCGTGATTGGACACGGACGCGAAAAAATCCTGGAACAATTTTCGAACCGAAAATTTGCAGGAGAGAAGAAAATAACCTGGGCTGTCCAGGAAGAGCAACTCGGGACGGGGCATGCGGCCAAGATTGGGGTCGACGCCCTCGATGAAGCCCAGGAAGCAGGCTCGGTATTTATTGTCAACGGCGACCTTCCCTTTTTACGTGCAGCTACTCTTCAGGCGATGCTTGAGCGGCAAGCGTCGAGCTCCTCCGATGTCACCGTGCTTGCCTGTACAAAGAGCGACCCCCGCGGGTTCGGCAGGATCATTCGCAATGAAGGGGAATTCGCCGACATCGTTGAAGAAAAAGACGCGGATGAACAGACTGCGAGTATTTGCGAAGTCAATGTAGGTACTTACCTTATGGGTGTGGATGTCTTTAATCGAAATTACGAGTCCACGAACACGGATAACGACCAGGGGGAGCGGTACCTTACCGATGTTGTTGTCCAGGCTTGCCGGTCGGGTTCCAGGGTGGAGACGGTTCAAGTTGCCGATGAAAATGAGACTGCGCAGGTCAACAGCCAGGCAGAACTGGCCGCAGCCCAACGCATCATGAAAGAGCAGTTGATTGTCGACTACCTTGAAGATGGCGTGCGAATAGATGATCCTTCCTCCACTTACATAGAGAAGGGCGCCGTCATAGCTTCCGGCGCCAGGATTCATCCCTTTTGCGTAGTCAGGGCAGGCGTCGAGATCGGGCCCGGCTGCGAAGTGGGGCCCTTTGCCCATTTGAGACCAGGGGCGCGCCTTGAAAAAAATGCCAAGGTCGGAAATTACGTTGAAATCAAGAACTCACGCCTCGGCCCCGGCAGCAAAACCAATCATTTGAGCTATGTTGGCGATGGTGATGTTGGCGCCCGAGTCAACATTGGGGCGGGAACTGTTTTCGCCAACTACGATGGGACCAGCAAAAACCAGGTGACTGTTGGAGATGACGCCTTTATCGGCAGTGGCTCAGTGCTTGTCGCGCCCGTTACAATCGGAGAAAATGCAATGACCGGAGCTGGAGCTGTGGTCCTCAGGGGGCGCGATGTGCCTGACGGGGGGATCGTTGTTGGCGTTCCGGCGAAGACCCACAAACAAGATGGAAATGGTGACAGTGGGGACTGTCAGAATTAGTTAATATTTGATCATATGGGTTCGGTTGTTCCGGCTCAATTTGAGATACGAGAGGATCAGGGCTATGGATGAAATTACCCTTACCACACAGGCGCGAAACGACTACGGCCGAAAAGCCGCAAAGGGGTATCGCGCGGCTGGTCTTTTGCCCGTCAATATTTACGGCCTGGGAAAAGACAATCTGACGGTGACTATCGATCGAAAGGAATTCAGCCAGATCTTCATGGCGGGTCATCGAATTTTCACCCTGGAAGTCGGCGAGGCCAAAGAGCAGGGAGTTGTCAAGGAAGTCCAGTACGATGCGTTGGGCTCAGAGCTTCTGCACGTCGACTTTACCCGCATTGATATCCATCAGAAGATCACCCTGGAGGTAGCTGTCGAAGTCATCGGCACAGTGGCCAACGGCGCGCTGGACGTGCCGATGAAGGAAATCAAGGTTGAGAGCCTGCCGGCCGGCTTCCCCTCCTCTATCGCGATTAACGTAGTCGAGATGAAGGTCGGCGATGTATTGCGAGTCTCGGACCTCGAAGCGCCTGAGGGCTGTACCTTCGCCGAGGAACCGGACGCGCTCGTGGCCCAGGTTACGGCGATTATAGAGGAAGAAGAGGAAGCGGTCTCTGCTGAAGAAGGCGAAGAAGGCGCCGATGCGGATGAGCCGGAGGTTATTGGCAAGCCGCAGGACGAGGATGGGGACTCCGCCGAGGGCGAGGGTTCGGGAGAGTGAAAACTGAAAATTATATTCGGCCTTGGAAATCCGGGAAGGAGGTACGCTGGCTCTCGTCATAACATCGGCTTTGATGTCGTAACGAGATTTGCGGCTCGGCAAGGCTTCCCTTCTGAGAGAAAGAAATTTAACTCGTTTTATAGCGAGGCATCTCTCGACCTGGACCAGGGACCTGAAAAAATCTGCCTTGTTCGACCCCAGACGTACATGAACCTTAGCGGGCATGCCGTTACCAGCTTTCTCGGTTACTTTATCCGTGACTTTAAAGACGACCTGAGTGAGCGGCTGCTTGTTGTCTACGACGACCTGGACTTACCCGAGGGTCGGCTTCGTTTCAGGTCCAATGGGGCCTCAGGAGGCCACAAAGGACTTCAATCCGTTCTCAACCAGGTAGGGCACGATCGTTTTTCCCGGTTGAAAATCGGGGTAGGGAGAAATTTAAACTCTGATGTGAAGGATTTTGTACTCGAGAAGGTAACCGGAGACAGCCTTGAGGCGCTTAGCCGGGCAGTCGACTTGTCTGCAGAGGCTCTCCTGGTATGGTTACGGGAAGGTGTAGGATCCTGCATGAACCGTTTCAACAAAAGTGAAGATTGACCAGAAACTGATAATCGATAAAATCGCCTGACAGCCTGGATTCACCAGGCACATTGAGCACAGGAGGCTCGGATTGAAACTTTACGAAGGACTCTTCTTATTTGACGCTAACCAGGCCGCCAAGGATTGGCCCGGCCTCGAGAAGCACGTCGGTGATCTGCTTACGAAAAACGAAGCCGAGATGGTTTATTCCGAGCGCTGGCCCGACCGTAAACTGGCCTACGAAGTTAAGGGTTGCCGCAAAGGCACCTACTTCCTGACCTATTTCAACGCCCCAGGGCCCGCCATCACGGCGCTCCATCGAGATGTGCAGCTTTCGGAACGCGTCCTGAGATTGATGGTGCTTCAGAACGAGTACATCGAAGAGGTGCTGGAGACCCATAAGACTCGGCAAGCCGAAAGGGAAGCCGCCCGGGAAGAAAAGGCTGCCGCTGACGCCGCCGCTTCTGACGAAAAGCCGGAGGCGACCAGCGCGGAGCCTGCCGAGGCCGCCCCTGAAGCCGAGGCGACGGAAACCAGCGACACTCCGGAATCCGCTGAAACGACAGAGGCTCCGGAAGCCGAGGCTCCTCCAGAAGAAGTAGAAGCCCCTGCCGAAGAAGAGCCCGCCCCTGAAGAGGAGGCTGGCGATGCCGCGGCGGAAGAAACGGGTGACGAAGATGCTGCGGATGACACAGCCGAAGCGGACGAGCCGGCCGAGACGGAGTCTGAAGGCGAGGCTGAAGCTGAAACTGCGGAAGACGAGACCGCGGAAGATGAAGCCGCAGAAGATGAGACCGAGGGCGAAAGCGAGGAGGCCTGAATCTATTTGATATCCAGATTGCCTGGAGTGAGGGCAACGGACCGTCCCTGGCGGCTGCCCGGAGTGGAGTTGGTGTTTGGCGATTTTATGAGCTTACTTGAGATCGTGATTTTTAAGCTCAGGATTGCCTTGTAGTCGAAAGTTGTCTTTCGGCAATATGAGGGTCAAGACGGGAGAAAATTTATGGCCAGCTTTAATAAGGTATTTTTGATGGGGAACCTCACAAGGGACCCGGAACTTCGTTACACCCCGAAGGGGACAGCTGTCACGGATGTCGGCATGGCCGTCAATCGAGTCTTCAACAGCGGCGATGGCCAGCGACAGGAAGAAACAACCTTTGTCGATGTTACTTTCTGGGGACGCACGGCAGAAACGGTCTGCAAGTTCCTCAGCAAGGGTCGGCCGCTTTTCGTTGAAGGCCGCCTTAAATTCGACTCCTGGGAAAAAGATGGCCAGAAGCGCAGCAAGCTGTCCGTTAACGGTGAAAATTTTCAGTTTATTGATTCCCGCAAAGATTCCGGTGATTCCCCGGATGGAGGCGGGGGCTATAGCAGCAAAGCTGAAGCCCCGCAGGCCCCTCATTCGGACTATGAATTCCAGGGAGAATCCGCTGGCGGGGGAGGCGGTGACGACGAGGTGCCATTCTGATGGCGTCGTTGCCTGTGATGGGCGCGCCGCGCGTCCAAACTTGTTAGGAAGACAAAACCATGAAGTTACTTTTACAGCGTAATATCGAGAAGCTTGGCAATATCGGAGACATCGTAGAGGTTGCCGCTGGTTACGGGCGCAACTATCTCCTCCCTCAAGGTTTAGCTGTCGAAGTAACAGCCGACAATGTGAACCGTTTTGAAGGCATGCGCCGTCGGCTCATCGCCCTTGAGCAGGAAACCAAGGAGAAGTTCGAGGTTCTCGCCAAGGAAATTGAGAAGGCCTCCTGTACGGTAGTGACCAACGCGAGCGAAGAGGGGCACCTCTATGGCTCCGTCAGCGCCAGGGACATCGCGGCCCAATTCGCGGCTGAAGACATCGAGGTCGAGCCCAAGTCGATTCTCCTCGCGGAGCCCATCAAGGAGCTCGGTATCTACATGGTGCGAGTCAGGCTTCACCCTGATGTTGAATGTGAAGCGAAGGTGTGGGTTGTCAAGGGAGACGAGAGCCAGGTCGGGTCCATGGATTTCCTCAACGAGGATGACGAAGCCGACGCAGATGCCCCTGAAGCTGCCGAGGATGGTGAAGGCGGGGAAGGCGCTGGCTCTGAAGAGCCAGCGAACGAAGGCAGCCCCGAAGATGAAGCTGATTCTGAGACGGATTCTGAGGCTGGGACTGACGAAGACTGAAGAGCCGCCGGCTCTTTTTGATTTGATATTTGCTGTCACGGCAGGCTTCGGCCTGCGCAATTAACGGCAAACATACTTGTGGTTGACAGGTGGTGATGTGAGCGAGCGAGAACTGCCGCATAATACTGACGCGGAAAAGAGTGTTCTGGGCGCGTTGTTGATTGACTGCGAGGCCGCCCAGGGCGTCTTTGACATCGTCACCACCGATGATTTCTACAGCAACCGCCACAAGAAGATCTTCGATGCGGCGAACTACATCTACACGCAGCATCAGTCTCTCGACCAGGTCCTGCTCTGGGAGGAGCTCAAAAAACGCGGAGATGAAGAGAAGATTGGCGGAGTCGATTATCTCGATGAGCTTGAAGACTTCATGCCCGCGGCCGGCAATGCTGAGTCCTACGCCCGGATAGTTCGGGAAAAAGGGGTCCTGCGCGGCCTCCACGAAACCTGCGTTTCCATCGTGAGCAACATCTATGAGTCCAGCGAGGGGTCCCAGGTCGTTGTCGATTCCGCGGAGACCGCAATTCTCAAGGTTGCCGAGGGGAACTATACCAGGAATGAATTTACCCCTATCAAGGACGAACTCGAAGCGATCTTTAACCAGATCGAGAGCGAGACAGACACTGGTCTCAAGACGGGATACCCCGATCTTGATCAGATGGTTATTGGCTTGAGGCCCGCGCAATTTGTTGTTGTTGCCGGGCGCCCCAGCATGGGGAAAACAACCTTCTGCCTGAATGTAGTTCAAAAAATCTGCGAATCCCCGGCTGATGGTTCTCAGCCGAAATCCGTTGCCATCTTCAGCCTCGAGATGGCGCGCCAGGAACTCGCGACCAACCTGCTGTGCATGAGCGCGGGCGTTGACTCCACCCGGGTCAGGAGCAAGAGCGTTTCCAAGGACGAAATAGACCTGCTGGTGGCCGCCGCGGGACGCCTGCACGATAGAAAAATATTCATCGATGATTCCGCCGGGCTTACGGTGCTCGGCCTGCGCGCGAAAGCACGACGCCTCCATAAAATGCAGAAGCTCGACCTGATCGTAATAGACTACCTTCAGCTCATGGACGGAGCCGGAGGAGAGAGCCGCCAGCAGGAGATCTCAACAATATCCCGGGGCCTCAAAGGTATCGCCCGGGACCTAGGGCTTCCTGTCGTTGCGATCTCTCAGCTCAGCCGCAAAGTTGAGGACCGAGACAACAAGCGCCCTCGAATGTCTGACCTCAGGGAGTCAGGAGCGATCGAACAGGATGCAGACCTCATCATGATGCTCCATCGCCCCGAATATTACATGGACCAGGATTCAGAGGAAACAGACAAGGTGAAAGACCTTGCCAAGGTACTCCTGGTAAAAAATCGTAACGGCCCGGTAGGGGATGTGAACCTTCACTTCACCAAGCACCTTCAGCGATTCGACAGTCACACCTATCGCTCCGACGACAGTGACTATGTTCCGTCCCAGGACCACCACGAAATGGCCTGAGATCGCGGCAGGAGGCCGATAAGCTGCATTAGGGCCCTCTATGGGCGTTTTAGCCTTGAGGCCGGGATATAGAGCCGTAAAATGTGGCGACCCGGAGCATTTTTGTATTCCAAGGGCGGCGTGAATGTGGATGCTGACTCTTTAAATGTAGCTGGACAAAAATTTGCTGATCAAAGGACTGAAGCGTATGAGAAAGTTACGGTTGCGGGCCGCGGTGTTAACTCTGTTACTCTTATGTGCTTCCGGGGGATTTTTCTACCTGGGCGCGCAAGCCTTCACTACATTCCTCCCTCCTCGAACTGCTGTTGTTGATATTTCGAAGGTTTTTGAAGAATACCAAAAACAGATCGATAAATCGGGCGAATTGAAGGCCGCTGTTGAGAAAACGACTCGGCTCCTCGATACCCTCAAGGAAGGAATCGCAATCAAGGAGGAGGAACTGAAATCTATCAAGCAGGAGTCTCCTACCTACGTGAAGATCCTCTCGGAGGCCCTTGAATTAAAAAGAAAATTCAGAGAGGCCCAGAAGCAGGGCACGGCCGATATCGCCAAACAGCAGACCGACATCATCAAGGTGATTCGCGCTGAGATTTCCAAAGAGATCGAAACGGTCGCAACCGCAAAAGAACTCGACCTGGTCCTCGAAAAGGCTGTCACCGCTGAAGTCCAGCGAGGGGCAGGGTTTCATTGGAAGATCATCCATTTTTCCAAGCCCGAGTATGACATCACCAAAGAAGTCACAGATCGGCTGAACCAACGCTACAAACGCGGGTAGACCGAGGATATTTCAAGGCGTCCGGCCTCTTGCAGGGGCCCAGCCTTGCATGAATTCCTTTAAAGCTGAAATGCCTAGCCAAAAGACTATTGCCTGCTCTTCCCGCTTAAAGGGCAAGGGCCTCCATACGGGAGTTGAAGTTGCCATTGAGTTGCAGCCCGCGCCTGCCGGCAGCGGTGTCGTTTTTGTTCGCACTGATCTTCCAGGCAAGCCGGGCGTCAAGGCTTCGCCGGAGAATTCTGGAAAGCTCCCCAGATGCACAAGCCTCACCCAGGGCGAAGCCAGCGTGCAGACCATCGAACATCTGATGTCCGCTCTTTTTGCCGCGGGCGTCTGCAATCTCGAGGTTCTCATTGATGGCCCTGAGCTCCCCGGAATGGATGGAAGCGCGCTTCCTTTTTACGAAGCCGTCAAGGAGGCCGGGGTTGTGGACCAGGGAGAGCCGGCAATGCAAATTGGCATTGACCAGCCCATTGTGCTTTCCAGCGGCGATTCAAGCGTCATCGCAATGTCTAACCCGGAGGGGCTCAAGGTCTCCTATACACTCGACTATAATTCACCGCTTCTGGGCACCCAGTATCTCAGTATCTTGATCGATGAAGACGTATTCGCGCGCGAGATCGCCCCCGCCAGGACCTTCGTTCTTCTCGATGAGGTCGAGCGGCTCCAGGCCGCCGGCCTCGGCAAAGGAGCGGATCCGTCCAACACGCTGGTCCTGGGCCCGGATGGGATTATTGACAACGAGCTTCGCTTCGATGATGAATTTGTTCGCCACAAGATTCTCGACCTCCTCGGAGATCTCTTTCTCGCCAACGCATCCATCCAGGCCGACATCAAGGCAATCAAGAGCGGCCATTCTCTCAACGCCGACCTTGCAGGCGCCTTCCTTCGCAGCCACAACAAGGTCAACGGCAATGGATCAGTCGACCCCTCCATCGGAGCGAATGGCGTTGGGGCAGGGGACGAGAGTGTTATTTCTGCCCCTCTTGCTGGAAGCCAGATCGAATCCATCCTTCCGCACCGCTACCCCTTCCTGCTGGTTGACCGAGTAGACGAGCTTGAGCCCAATGTCAGCGCGACAGGGGTCAAGTCCGTTACCGTCAACGAAGAGTTTTTCCAGGGCCACTTCCCGGGTAACCCGGTGATGCCGGGGGTCCTTATCGTCGAGGCGCTTGCGCAGCTTGGGGGAATCGTCATCAAGGCAGGAGAAGGACATCGGGACATCAGCGCCTACCTCCTCTCTCTTGATAATGTAAAATTCCGCAAACCGGTGGTTCCAGGGGATCAAATTGTTTTAAAAGTTTCAACTGACCGGCTTCGCAGCCGTTCAGCCCAGGTCCAAGGCAGGGCCTATGTTCAGGATCAGCTCGTCGCTGAGGCCGAAATTCGTTATGCACTCGTAAATCCACGTCCATAGTAATTACCAAGGGGTTAGACTGCCCGTGTTCTGGTCATCGAGGAAACAAGCTGAATATTCAATCGGCGGTGAAAATGCCGTCGTCCATCCGACAGCTGAAATCGGCTCAAATGTCGAGATCGGCCCCTTCACCTACGTAGGGCCAAATTGCCGTATTGGCGACAACTGCAAACTCCACAACAATGTATCGCTCCTGGCGAACACCGTCCTTGGGGAGAACAATGAGATCTACCCCGGCGCGGTTGTTGGCGCCGATCCCCAGGATAAGAAATTCGAGGGTGAAGACTCCTGGGTTCTCATCGGCGATGGAAATACCATTCGTGAATGCGTGACCATCCACCTGGGCACCCGCCATGGCGGCGGGAACACGGTCATTGGAAACAGGAACCTGCTGATGGCATGCTGCCATGTCGCCCACGACTGCATACTTGGCGATGGAATCACCATGGCCAACAATGTCCTTCTTGGCGGCCATGTGGTCGTAGAAAACAACGCCACCTTCGGCGGGCTGGCCGCTGTGCATCATTACGCAACCGTTGGCGAATCAGCTTTCATTGGCGGAATGACCCGGATCAGCCTTGACGTGCCTCCCTATATGCTTGTCGAGGGAAGCCCTATGAAGGTCTGGTCTATCAACAAGGTAGGCCTCAGGCGACACGGCTTTTCTCCCGAGAGCCTGGAGGGTCTCAAGGAAGCGCACCGCTGTCTTTACCGCGAAGGATACTCGCGTGTCGAGGCGGTTAAAATTCTCAAAGACAGGCTTTGGGATTGCCCTGAGGTTCAAAACCTCGTTAACTTCCTTGATCGCGCTGACCAGGGCCACAAAGGGCGAGCCCGTCAGCCATCGAGTGAATAAGCCTGGGCTTCAAGTGGAGTTGATTTAATTGGCGATCTTAGCCAGAAGGCCTGCTGACAACGAACCCGTCCGGATCCTCGTAGTCGGAGTCGGACACCTGGGGAAAAACCACGCTCGTGTTTACACCGAGCTCGATGGCGTAGTTCTGGAGGGCGTCCTTGACAGCTCTCCAGATCAGGCCAGGGAAATCGGAGAGAAGCTTGGAGTCCCATATTTCTCCGAATTGACCCCGGAACTGCTGTCCCGCATTCATGCGGCCAGCATCGTGACTCCCACTCCCACGCACGCCGAAGTCGCCAGCCGCTTCATCGAGGCCGGCGTTTCCGTCCTCGTCGAGAAACCCATGACGGCGACCACCGAAGAAGGGGAAGCTCTCTGCGGGCTTGCAGAGGAGGCGGGGGTCACCCTCCAGGTCGGGCATATCGAGAGATTCAATCCCGTTGTTCTCTCGGCCCATCCGTTCATCAGAGATCCTGTATACATCGAGTGCGATCGAATACACCCGTTCAGCTTCCGTTCAGTTGAAACCAGCGTAGTGCTCGACCTGATGATCCACGACATTGACATAGCTCTCAACCTGGTAGATTCACCCGTCGTCGGGCTAGATGCTGTCGGCACCAAGGTTCTCTCTGAGACCGAAGATCTTGCCAGCGCCAGGCTCACCTTCGAAAACGGCTGCACCGTTATGGTCAAGGCCAGCAGGGTCGCGATCCAGAAGAGCCGCAAGATGCGCATCTTCAGCAGGGACTCCTATCTTTCCCTGGATTACATAGCCAAAACTGGAATGCGGATGGGCTTCAAGGAAGGCTTTGACCGCAAAAATATCGACATCAAGGAAATGGCCAAGATGGAGGCGGACCAGGGATCTTATCCTCTCTTCACCAAGTATTTCAGCATCGAGCAGCTCCACGTTGCTTCAGATGAGCCGTTAAAAAATGAGCTTAAGTCTTTCCTGCACGCGGTGAAAACCGGCCGCGAGCCGGTTGTAACCGGATTACACGGCCTCCAGGCCATCGAGATCGCCACCCGGATACAATCAAAGATCAAAGAGCAGCAGGGCAAATTGGGCGGTTTCTGACCTTTTGTCCCCGGCACTGATGCCTGTTTGACACCCTGCCTCCTCTGTGATAAATTCCGGGATTCTCGAGACAACCGACAGAGGTTGTTTCAGCAAATTTTCCCAGGGATCTTCGAACTGAAGAATTCCGCATAACTACTAAAGATCGGCAACTAACCGATCGCCCCTTCGAGCTCAATCGTTGGGTGAAAGGAGTACTGTCTTGGCTATTGTCGACGTCAAGGAAATCATCCAGGCCGGAGTCCATTTCGGCCATCGAGTCAGCCGCTGGCACCCGAAAATGGAGCCGTTCATTTTCGGCAAAAGAAACCTCATCCACATCGTGGATGTGCGCGAGACCCTCAAGGGTATTGTTCGGGCCTGCAACTTCCTCTCCCAGATCAGCGCCCAGGGCAAACAAGTTGTCTTTGTCGGCACCAAGCGCCAGGCGAAATCAATTGTGCAGCGAGAAGCCGAACGCAGTGAGAATCACTATGTCGCCGAGCGCTGGCTTGGCGGCAGCCTGACAAATCTCAACACCATCCGCAAGCGCCTCAAGAGACTTGTTGAACTGGAAACTCTCGAGGAAACCGGTGAAATTGAGCAGCACTCCAAGAAGCAGGTCTCCAGGCTGCGGAGAGAACGCCGAAAGATTTTCACCAACCTTAACGGGCTGAGGAAAATGGAAAAACTCCCCGCGGCCCTGATCGCCGTGGACATTCGCCGAGAGCATATCGCGATTCGCGAGGCTCGAAAGTGTGGAATTCCTGTCATTGCCCTCGTGGACACCGACTGCGACCCCGGGCTTGTTGACATTGTCATCCCCGGCAACGATGACGCCTTCCGTTCCATCGAGATCATCCTGGGCGCCCTGGCGGACGCACTCCTTACCGGCAAGGAAAAATACGCCATGATCCAGGCTGAAGAGGAGAAAAAGCGAATGGAGGAGGCCGAGGCTCGCAAGAAGGAACAGGAGAAGGTGGAGGCCGCCCGGCAAAAAGAACTCGACGCGAAAAAGGAACGCGACGAGATTTTCCGCAAAGCCAGAGAGGGCGAGGCCGAGCGCAAGGCGGCGAAGGAGACCGCGAAGGTTGAACCGGCTGCAACTGAAGAGCCGACTGCCGCGCCCGAGGCCGAACAGCCCGCCGCTGAAGAGAAGCCGGCGGAGCCTGAGGCCTGATCCTCGTTCGACAATAAGTAATCTGGCGCCCTGGCCGTATCCGGCCGGGGTGTTTACTGTTGACACAGTTCAGGCTCCTGGTGTTTAAGCCTTTGTAGTAATTTATCCCGTTCTTTGCGTGGTGGAGAAATAGCCGAATGGCTGGCAATCGGATTCTTCTTAAAATATCCGGCGAGATGCTCTGTGAAAAAGAGGGGTTCGGGATCAACCCGACCCATGTCCAGGATTTCGCCCAACAGATCAAGGAGGGGCTGGCCCAGGGCAATGCCGAGCTCGCGATGGTTTGCGGCGGCGGCAATTTCTTGCGCGGAGCCCAGATTGCCGGAGATGAGATCGGGCGTATAACCGGGGACAACATGGGAATGCTGGCCACGATCATGAACGCCCTGGCGCTGCAATCCGCCCTGGAACGCGCCGGGGTTGAGACCAGGGTCCTCTCGGCCATTCCCGTGAACGATCTTGCCGAACCCTTTATTCGAAGAAGGGCCCTTCGCCATCTCGAGAAAAAGAGGGTGGTCCTGCTGGCTGGCGGAACCGGGAATCCGTATTTTACCACGGACACAACGGCCGCCCTCCGGGCGCTTCAGATCCGCGCAGACGTCCTGGCCAAGGGAACGAAGGTTGACGGAATCTACTCCGCTGACCCTGAAAAGGATCCCGATGCCGAGTTTTTTGAAGAAGTAACCTTCCTGGATGTTTTGCAGAAGAGGTTGCGGATTATGGACTCGACTGCCGTAAGTCTCTGCATGGATAATTCGCTGCCTATCAATGTCTTCAATATGAAAGAACAGGGGAATATAGTTAAATTTCTTTCCGGCGAACGCCTTGGGACCATGGTCGTCTAGGTTTCCTGCCTGGCTCATTAGGGAGAATGTCGATGGACTACGACACAGTATTATTGGATACGGAAGACCGCATGGACAAGGCTCTCGGGGTCCTGAAAGATAAATACCGCGGCATGAGGACCGGAAGAGCGAACCCCGGCCTGGTGGATTCGCTGCGCGTCGATTATTACGGCAGCCCGACACCGTTGAAGCAGATCGCCAATATTTCAGCCCCGGAGGCGGACCAGTTGCTTATCAAGGCCTTCGATCCGAGCGCCCTGTCGGAGATTGAAAAAGCGATCCTCAAATCCGACCTGGGTATCAACCCCCAGAATGACGGCAAGATCTTGCGGCTGATACTTCCACCTCTGAGCCAGGAGAGACGCCAGCAGTTGGCTTCCTTCGCCAAGGAAACGGCTGAAGAAACCCGGATCGCTATCCGGAACGTCCGGCGCGATGCAAACAAGCAGGCCGACCAGCTGCAAAAAGACAAAAATATTTCCGAAGATGAGTCGAAAGATCTCAAAGAGGAGATCCAGAAAGTACTCAAAAGCATTGAAGGTAAAGTCGACGAACTCCTCAAAAGTAAAGCCGAGGAGCTGACAACTATGTGAACTGGATATTTTTCGGTGGAAAGCTTTCCAGTCATTTCTATAATTTTCCAAAAATTGGGAGCTTAGCTCAGTCGGTAGAGCAACGGCCTTTTAAGCCGTGGGTCGCAGGTTCGATCCCTGCAGCTCTCACCAGGCAGGAACTCCTTCGGGTGTTTCCGCCTGGGGCCCCATCGTCTAGTCGGGCCTAGGACACCGGGTTTTCATCCCGGCAACTGGGGTTCAAATCCCCATGGGGTCACCATTTTTTTAGCCTCTCCCTGCCCAGGGGGAGGCTTTTTTTTGCTGGCTCCACAACGCCACTGGCAACTGTTACACTTGGTCTATAGCCATGACCTTCAAAGCCCCGGATTATTACCAGCTGGATGAGCTCTACTCTGATGAGGAATTGCTCGTACGGTCCAGTGTACGGAAATTTGTCGAAGAGCGGGCGCTTCCGCTTCTTCCTGCCTGCTTCGAGGAAGGAAGATTTCCCCGGGAGTTGATCGGAGAGATGGCGGAGCTCGGCCTTCTCGGAGCTAACCTGGAAGGTTACGGCTGCGCCGGGATCGGCCCTGTCGCCTACGGGCTCGCCTTGCAGGAACTGGAGCGCGGCGACTCCGGGCTGCGCAGTTTCGTCTCCGTGCAAGGATCCCTTGGAATGTACGCCATCTATGCCCATGGGACTGAAGAGCAAAAATCCAGGTGGCTGCCGGAGTTAGCCGCGGGTAAAAAAATCGTCTGCTTCGGCCTCACCGAGCCCGACTTCGGCTCCAACCCTTCCGGGCTTCAGACCAGGGCGGATACGGCAGGCGATGAATACATCCTGAACGGCAACAAGATGTGGATCACCAACGGCTCCATCGCAGATGTTGCGGTGATCTGGGCCCAATGCGATGGCGAAATTTCTGGTTTTCTCGTCGAGAGCGGAACCCCTGGATTTTCTTCAACCACCCAGAAAGGAAAGTGGAGCTTGCGAACTTCCGATACCGCCGAGCTCCATCTTGAAGATTGCCGAATCCCCAGCGACTGCCGGCTACCAAAGACGACAGGCCTCAAGGCTCCGCTGATGTGCCTCAACCAGGCGCGTTACGGAATCGCCTGGGGCGCCGTCGGCGCGGCGATGGCCTGCTACAGCGAGGCTCTCGATTATGCCGGCTCGAGGGTTCAATTCGGATCACCTATCTCGTCCTATCAGTTGGTGCAGCAAAAACTGGTCGATATGCTTTCAGCCATCACCGCCTCTCAATTGCGCTGTCAGCGGCTTGGGAGGTTGAAGGAGAGTGGAGCCGTCCGTCCCCAGCAGATCTCGCTGGCGAAACGTGACAACGTTGCCATGGCCCTCGAATGCGCGCGAAACACACGGGACGTCCTCGGCGCCAATGGAATCATGGAAGAATACCAATGCGGACGGCATATGAGGAATCTGGAATCCGTAAAGACCTACGAGGGCACCCACGACATTCACACCCTGATATTAGGCAATGACATCACGGGTATTTCCGCATTCGGAGAGGGCGGGTAACTCCGAAGTCACAGACCGCCAAGCGCCTCGCCCAGCCTCCCGAGCCCTTCTTCTGCCTCGGCTGGGGTCAATGTCAGCGGAGGCCTGAACCGTATGGACCTCTCGCCGCAGGCGATCACCAGCAGATGCTTCCCGGCGCAAAGTCCGAGGAGCCTGTTTCGCTGATCGGTGTCCGCGCAGTCAAAAGCGCACATGAGTCCGCGTCCTCGCGGGCTGGACACGATCTCAGGGTTTTTCTCCGAGAGAGCACAGAGTCCATTGAGCAGCAGTTCGCCTGTACGACGTGCGTTCTCTACCAGGCGATCGCGATGCATCACCTCGAGAATGATTTCGCAGCGAGCCATGTCGACCAGGCCGCCTCCCCAGGTCGAATTGATCCGGGAGGAGACACGGAAGACGTTGTCCTTCACGAGGTCGATTCTTTCGCCTGCCATAATGCCGCACACCTGGCTTTTCTTTCCAAAGCAGAGTATGTCGGGAACTACATCGAAGTGCTGATGCGCCCACATTTTTCCGGTCAGCCCAAAGCCAGTCTGTACCTCATCGAAAATAAGTAGAGCCTCTTTGTCATCGGCAATCCTTCGGAGGTCTTCGAAAAACTCTTTACGGAAATGGTTGTCGCCGCCCTCTCCCTGGATGGGCTCAACAATAATGGCCGCAATCCGGTTGGGGTGACTGGCGAAGCAGCCAAGGATCTCCTCGCGGCACTCCGCCTCGGCCCGGGCAACCCGCTCAATCTCAAGCGAGTCCAGGGGAAAGCGGGCCTTTGGATTGACGACCCGGGGCCAATCAAACTTCGGGAAGAGGTCTGTTTTCTCAGGGGCTGTATTCGTCAGAGAAAGCGTGTAACCGCTACGCCCGTGAAACGCCTGCTGGAAATGGAGAATCTTGTCGCCTGGGCAGGCACTCCTTCCCGCCTCCAGGTTCAGTCGCGTTTTCCAGTCAAAGGCCGCCTTCAGGGCGTTTTCTACCGCCAGGGCTCCGCCCTCAATAAAAAACAAGTGGCGGAAATGCTCCGTCATTGCGTGGCGGGAAAAGGCCTCAGTGAAGCTGGCCAGCTCAAATGTATGAGAATCGGAATTCGCAGGCTTGTGTACGGCCGCTTCGAAAAGACGGCGAGCCGCGTCATCTTCGCTGAAGACCTGGTGATTGAAGCCCAGGGGAAGACTGGCAAAAAACGTATAGAAGTCGAGGTACTCTGAACCGTCCCGGGCATCGGACACCCACGCTCCATGACTTTTTCCCAGATCGAATACGATATCGTATCCATCTCCGATGAGATGCTTGCGCAGAAGGGGGGCAACGCTATAAGGGTCTACTCTGTCTTTCACAGACACTCGAGGGCTCCTTGCATCAACTCTTCATCGGAAGCCTAACATTTGATGTCTTCGCAGGCTCCCAAATTCAGTGTCGTCTGAATATTTCCGCCGCGACCCGGATCCGGTCAAAATATCTAATTCCATGCGCCAGGGCGCGGTACTTTGATAATATCGCTGTGCATTTGTAGAATAAGCAGGAAGACAGCGGTCTTCGGCCGGCTCCTCAGCCGGCTGCGGAACCCTCTCAGTTTTATCTCCATATCGTCATTTTAGTTCAGGGTAAATCCTCAGCGCGACTTTACATGCCTCCCAAGACCCGCAAGCCAACACTTTATGTTCTAACCACCGAGACAGGTGAGCCCGAGGAGCATGTCCTTGCAGAGGGGGCCTCCATAATTGGAAGGTCATCTGACAGCGGGATCGTGCTTCATGATTCGCTTGTTTCGCGAAATCACGCCGAGGTGCATTACGAAGGCGGGGTTGTAACCCTCCGCGACATGGGCGGAAAGAACCCGATACGGGTTAATGGTAAAGACGTAAAAGACACGAAAGACTACCAGCTTCTCGACGATGACCGGATCAGTATAGGTGAAAGCGAACTCCATTTCGTATACCAGAACTCCGGAGAGAAGACCGCCAAGCTTCGAGTTTACAAAGAGGCCGACGATTACGAAACCAGGGTCGAGGATCTGAGCTTTGAGGCTTCGGCGTCTGTCTACAGCCAGCCGAGCGACGCTGACAATGACGACGCCAATAAGAATTACAACCGTCTCTCGACCCTCTACAGTCTCACCGAAGAGATTCTCGAGATTGCGGACGAGGGCAGCGTCTACGATGCGATCCTTGCGGCGGTCACCAGTGAGACCGGGGCGGAGAGGGGCTTTCTTGGCCTGCTCCCGGAGACCGCCGAGCCCGACCCTTACTCCCTCGATGTTGTCAAATTCTGGGATCCCGACCAGGGGGACAAAGCTCAGACCATCGAGATGAGCGAGACCATCCTGACAAGGATCCAGCGGGATAAAAAAGCCGTTCTTGTCACCGATGTTGCCGACCGTGGGGATTTCGGCCACAGCGTTGTCGATCTGAAAATCAGATCTTTTATCTGCGCCCCGCTGACCTGCGGAGATCGCTGCCTTGGGCTCGTCTACATCGACACCCGCGGACATCGCGAACAATTTGGCCGCAGCGAGCTTGAGTTCGTCAGCGCCGTCGGGCGCCTCGCCGGCCTGTGCCTTCAAAACATCTGGGCCCAGGCCAATCTCCAGCGTGAAAATGAACGGCTCCGATCCCTTGTATCCAACAGCGGCAAGCTCATCGGAAGTTCGCCACCCATGGAGAAGGTGTTCCGGCTGATCAAAAAGGTCGCGGCGCGGGATACTTCCGTCCTGATTACGGGTGAAAATGGAACCGGCAAAGAGCTGGTTGCTCGTCAGATTCACGGGCAATCCGCCAACAAAGAGGCGCCCTTCGTTGCCGTGAACTGCGGGGCCATCCCTCCCAACCTTGTTGAAAGCGAGTTGTTCGGCTATGAAAAAGGCGCCTTCACCGGAGCCGAACGAACGACCCCCGGGAAATTCGAGTTGGCTAATAAAGGCACTCTCTTCCTTGATGAAATCGGGGATATGCCTGTCGATATGCAGGTCAAAATTCTTCGGGCTTTACAGGAACGGAAATTCTATCGAGTTGGAGGGAAGTCTGAAATCGAGGTGGATATCCGGGTCCTGGCCGCCACAAACCAGGATCTTAAAAAGGCTATCGAAAGCGGCGGCTTCCGAGAGGATCTCTACTTTCGATTGGCCGTTGTTACAGTCGAAATTCCGCCCCTTCGAGATCGGGGAGATGACATCCTGGAGTTGGCGTCACATTTTCTTGACCAGGGCGGCGATGGAATACAGTTGTCGAAGGCTGCCGTTGACTGCCTCAAGCTCCACTCCTGGCCCGGCAATATCAGAGAGCTTCGCAACGCACTCGAGCAGGCGGCGATATTAGGCGATGGAAAGCAGATCGCGCCCTCTGACCTCCCTCCCGAAATAGGGAAAATCGGCCGCGGACAGATGAAATTTCTTCTCAAGCCCCTCGCTGAGGTCGAGAAGCAATATATACTTCGCGCCCTCGAAGAAACCGGGGGCAATAAGGCGAAAACCGCGAAGCTCCTTGGTATTTCCAGGGAGACCCTCTATCAAAAAATAAAACAGTTCGAAGAGGCCTGAGAAGCTCTCAGTTCCTGCCTAATAAGCGTTGAAAGAATCCCGGGCGATCCTCCGCCTGCTGCGCCTCAAGGCGGTAGCGGCCTCCAGGAAGGCCGAGGAGGACTCTCTCAATGATATCGTCGCAACTGACCCCCTCGGCTTCAGCGTGGTAGGTGGGCACCATTCGATGTCTCAATGCCGGGAAGACGGCCTTGTGAACATCATCGGCATTAATTTCAGCCCGGCCCCCCATCAGCGCCATGGAGCGAGCCACGGCCAGGATTGCCTGGATCCCCCTGGGGCCGGCTCCCCATGACACCCACTCTTTGACAAATTCAGGGGCATCGTTGGAGTTCGGGCGGGTGCTCCTGACAATGATCGACACATAATCAAGCAACTCGGGGGGGATCACGATCCTTCCGGTCAGGGATATCATTTCAGCAATGACAGCCCTTTCGAGGAGCGGTTCCAGGCTGCATTGGTAAGACGAGGTGGTCTGCTGGACGATCTCAAATTCTTCACCCTCATCTGGATAGTCAATCTGTATGCTCTGCTGAAACCTGTCCAATTGGGAGACGGGAAGGGGGTAGGTTCCTTCCTGCTCGATAGGGTTCTGGGTGGCCAGTACGAAGAAAGGTCTTTCAAGGGCAAGATTCTCCCCTGCGGCCGTTACCTGCCGTTCCTCCATAGCCTCCATGAGCGCGGCCTGCGTCTTGGGAGGGGTCCTGTTGATCTCATCTGCGAGAATCACATTGGAAAAGATCGGGCCGCGAAGGAAATGAAACCCCCGCGCTCCAGCCTGATCGTCCTGGAGCAGCGAGGCGCCAATAATGTCGCTGGGCATCAAATCGGGGGTGAATTGAATTCTGCTGAAGTCCAGCGTAAGGAGCTCGGAAATGGAGCGGACAAGCAAAGTCTTCGCCAGCCCCGGGACCCCAATAATGAGGCAGTGTCCTTCACTCAGGATTGCGGCCAGGACCTGGGTCACGATCTCCTCCTGCCCGACAATCTGGGTGCCAAGCTTCTCTCTCAGCCCGGCTATCAGACTCGAAAACTCACTGAGCCTGGCGCGGTCTTTCGCGTTCAATTTATCATTCATCTGCCTCGGAGCCTTTCACCCTGTCCCATGCCGCATTCAACTCATCCGCGTTTCGGCCCTCGATCGTCCCCAGGTCCATCTCGACACATTTGAATCGAGTTATAAATTTTCGAGTAGATCTTACCAGCGCCTCATCTGCTGAGTAGCCAAGTTTCCGGCAAAGATTGACTGCCGTAAACAGGATGTCTCCCAGCTCCTCCTGGATGGCGCCGCCGGCGACTCTGTCGGCATCAACTGAGAGCGCGCCCTCCAGCTCGGACACCTCTTCTTTCAATTTATCAATCACTCCAGTCGCGTCAACCCAGTCGAGGCCACAACTGGAAGCCTTCTCGCTTACCTTCTCCGCTCGCCGGACAGAGGGAAGACTTCTTGGAATTCGATCAAGAATCGAAGCTGCCGAAGCGTCTTCTCCTGAAGGGGCCTTCTCCTTACGCTCCTCCTCCTTGATGGAGTTCCACAGCTTAAGAACCTCTTCCGAATTCTTAACAGCCTTGTCGCCAAAAACATGGGGGTGCCGCCTTACGAGCTTTTTACGGATACCGGTCGCGACAGATGAAAGATCGAAGCTCCCATCTTCTGACGCGATGACGCTGGCCATGAACACATTCATCAGGACATCGCCCAGCTCTTCGCAGACATGTTCAGTTGGCCGGCCCCCTCCATCGGAGATGGCATCCAGGACTTCGCAAACCTCCTCGAGCAGATGCTGGCCGATATCAGACAGCTCTTGCTCCTGGTCCCATGGACAGCCGCCCGGGCCGCGTAAAGACTCAATTACATCGAGCAGTTCAAGTAGGGATCGCCCTGGCTCCTTCATGTTTCAGATTGTACCAATTGCCAGTGAAACCGACTATCGACTATGCGGGCTTTCCTGTGTCCGACCGGACAGGTGTCGCTATATCGATCACCGCTGCTGGCAAGAAGGCTCTCTTTTGGCCGATAGAGCCCGGTGCTTTGGACCCGTATTTGCAATTACCACCTTCAGTGTCTTCCCACATGGCCATTCAGCCATTTTTGAAGACTTGATGATCCAGGTCGATTTCCCGCTGGAAGGAGGTGATGCTTACCGGGGAAGCTTGCTATGGAAAAACCGGCACGAGCTTGATTCTTCCCTGGAGAAATATAAGTCACACTGATGCCCGGCGGGCTTCTGATCGTTGTCCAGATCACTCTTTGAAACTATAAGGGAACTCCCGGTTTCGGCGATGTGCCATGGGCGGTGGCAGGCAGAGAAGCTCGCCGGGATATTTCCAGGCCACCATTCCTCTACACTTTTCTATGAGGTATTGCGACCCTTTCTTGGATGCCCTATGCTTGCCTGCCTTCAATTGCTTCATACTGAAGCGATGCAACGAGTTAAAGGAAAGTCCGATGTCGGAAATTCGAGTGCTTGTAAACGGGGCAAAGGGCCGCATGGGCACAGAAACTGCCCAGGCTGTCATTGGAGCCGATGGGCTTGAGCTTGTCGGGCAGACCGATCTGGGCGATGACCTCTCATCGGCCATAGCGGATGCCGGGGCGCAGGTTGTCGTCGATTTCACGATTCCGTCGGCGGCTGTTCATAACGCCAACCTCATTCTTGATTCTGGGGCCAGTCCTGTTGTTGGGACAACCGGGTTCTCAACTGAAGAGATTGAGGCTCTCCAGGAAAAAGCGGCCGGGTTAGGGCGTGGGGGACTCATCGCCCCCAATTTCGCTATCGGAGCCGTGTTGCTGATGAAATTCGCGCAACAGGCCGCGAAATATCTGCCTGATGTTGAGGTCATAGAACTCCATCACGACCAGAAAGTCGATGCGCCCTCCGGAACGGCCCTCAAGACTGTGGAGTTGATCCGGGAATCACTGGACCAGAATCCTTCCGCCCGACAAACCGAAAGGCCGGAAGAGACCGAGACCGTCAGTGGGGCCCGGGGCGGAAAATACCTCAACATTCCGGTTCACAGCGTCCGCCTCCCTGGTTATGTCGCCCACGAAGAGGTCTTATTTGGCGGCACAGGCCAGGTTCTCTCGCTTCGCCACGACTCCATTTCAAGGGAATCTTTTATGCCCGGAGTCATCCTCGCCATCCGCAAAGTTGTAGAGCTGGACCGTCTTTATTATGGCCTGGACCAGGTGATGGACCTGTAGCTCATTTCGATGGGCAGCGGGCGGCTCGCCCGGCCAGATCTGATCGGCAGGCAATCAATCCCCGGCGAATATGGGAAGCGGCACCTCGCAGCCGAGATGAGACAGGGAGCCTTCAGGGTCACTGCCCGGATAGGGGAAAGGCGCGGCGAGGCCGTCGCCTCCGATGAACAGGGTAGTGAGCAACAACACCGCGTCGTCGATCTCGATGTTTCCATCGTCATCAGTATCCGCGGCCTCCAGGCACGTTATTGTTTCCCTGCCGGGAACTGGCGAAAAGAGCCACCGCAGAATCGCGACTGAATCACCAAGATCAGGAGCTGTCCGGAATTCTTCACGCGCGATGAGAGCGCCATCTTCCGGCGGATCGTAGGCGAATATTGAGCTGTCAACATTACCTCTTACAAAATGCGGCCTCAGGATCTTCAGATAACCTGGAAGCAATCTCACTTCCGGGATCCCGTTTTCAGCGCCCAGGCCTTCGCCGAGGCCGAACTGGGCCGAAGGCTGAACAACGATGCGTCCGCCAATAAAGTTGGGCGGCCCACCCTGCCCTGCTCCGTCACCTCCATGGGTGACCCCGGCATAGTGGAATTCAAGATCAGCAACATGAGCGCCCAGGAGCAGATTTGTCTCTGGGTCCCGGAGAGCGGAAACATCGATTCTGAAGTCTGCCCCTGACGGCGCAGACCGATAGGATATATCAACACTATCGAGGAGGCCGCGCCCCTCTACGGCAGGAGCCATCGGCCTGACCCGAAGAAGATCCAGGATCAACTCGTCATAATCCACACCGATGTTGATGGTGTCGATGTCGCCAAAGTCGGTGATGTAAAGCGGAAGAACAAACGATTGCTCTCTTTGAGTTAGCCCGCCACCGCCAACCTCAATTCCATCGGCATAGTAAACTGTTACACCGCCATCCTGGAGGCGGCCGCTTACCACGTCGACCGCGCCATCGTCATCTGTTACGTCCAGGATCCCGACCAGGGTTTCTTCCCTGGGATCCTGGGTCAGGGAGCCGGGGTCATAAGGCGTAAACGCCAGGGGCGTCTCCAGGCGGTAGTTGTCGGCAGGGAAGCCTCCCGGAAGAAGGTCAAATACCAGGGAAACGAAGTGAGTGCCAGGCTCCTGCGGCGGGGGACGGGCTCTCCCGCGAATATCGAGAAGGGTAGCCAGGATCCTCCCCTCAGAATCGACCGTAACGGGGGTTCCGGGCCAGAGAACCCAGTCGTTACTTTGAATCTTCAGATCCCGGAACGACAACCTTTCCCGATCGTAATCCACAGAGATCTGGACGTAATTGGCATGGCTGTTGCCTCCGATTCGCAACGGCACAGAGACCCCGGTGATTTCCTGGACATCGGCCTTGTATACAAAGTCCACGGCGTCAATCTGCAAAGCGGCTGCCCTGGAACTGATGCCGCCCGGCGCGCCCCCTTCGTCGATTGCAAAAACTGCCCCATGGACAAGAGCTATTACAGCGAATACCGCCGGCAAAATCAGGGCGGACCTCCATGCAGGCGTTCCAACAGAACAACCCGCAGGGCTTCTACCTTTTGCTTTGCTCTTGAATACCCGTAACAAGATGCGATCACTCCTGAATCATCCGCCGGTCCGAGACGACCCGTCTTCACCAGGTTCTCTGCAGTAAGGACCCTACGAATGCTGGCAAAACCGAAAACAATCAGGAAAGGAACAACTGCCTGCAGGCAGGCCCCACACAGGCGCACGGAAAAACCGGGCGACAAGCGGCCTTTTAGAGCCTGAATTATCGTGAAATTCGTCTATACAGACAGCTAATCGATTTTAAACTCACCAGCTATGGTGTCAAAACATTATAAGTTTTAACTTCTTGTTATTGGCCAAGTTGACAGGCTTGGCGACCCTTCTAAAATGTCTCTATGACAGAACTCCCCGAATCCATAAAAACGCACGTCCTCTCACTCGAAGAATTCTTTGAACAGGAGAACACCAGGGAAACCCACGACTTCATTACCGAGGGTCTCAATTACCAGTTTTCCACCGGAGGGAAAAGACTCAGGCCGGCTCTATGCCTGCTCTCCTGCGAGCTGTTTGGCGGCGATCCCGACAAAGCCCTTCCTTTCGCCATGGCCACGGAGATTCTCCATAATTTCCTCCTGATCCATGATGACATCGAAGATGACGATGTCATGAGGCGAGACCAGAAAACCCTCTGGGCTGAAATCGGCCTCCCTAACGCTCTGAATGTCGCAGACTTCATGATCGCTCGCGCCTACGGATTGATCACAGAATCTCAGCTACCGGTAGACACCAGCCTTAAGCTGTGCCGGGCCTTCAGTCATGTCCTTCAAAAGACCGTCGAAGGGCAGGCGCTTGACATCAATCTCCGCGGGCATCCGGACGTCACCCTGGAAACCTACTATCGCATCGTCACCCTCAAGACAGCCTACTACCTTGCCCTGCCATGGGTTGGCGGCGCCATGGTTGCCGGCGCCGAGGAGACCTCGCTGGGCCCTCTCTGGAAATTAGGAAGACGGCTTGGCCCTGCATTCCAGATCCGCGATGATCTCATCGATCTTACCGAAGGAAAGGGGCGAGGGGGAGAGGTTGGCTGTGACATACGGGAAGGGAAGCCGAGTATTTGCTATGCCCACGCCCTCGAGGGCAAGAAGGGATCGGAAGAGGAGCGCGGCCGCCTGGTCGAGATCGTACGCGCAGACCGAAACTTGACAACCGAAGATGACATCGCCTGGGTTATTGATTTTTACCGGCGCGAACAGGTCCTCGACTTTGCCCAGGAAGAGGCTAACAGGCTCGCGGGAGAATCCCTGGAGGTTCTCGACAGCTTGCCCCTGCCTGATGCTGGAAAAGAATCTTTCAGGGAAATCATCCGGTTCGTAGTAGACCGAAAAGTTTAACTCGAATATTCCCCCGGCGCGAAGCGGGGCTGAAGAGAAGGTGGAGAAAATGGCCAGCGAAAAACCACGGATGGTTGGCGTTGTAATGGGAGGCATTTGCGGCGAACGGGATGTGTCCCTCTCCACTGGCGCTTGCGTGGTTAACAATCTTCTTTCTGCGGGCCATGTGGCGACTCCAGTCTGCATCAACAAAGATGGTTCCTGGGAGATCGGCCCCCAACTTGCAGATTCTCCCCCAGGCCGGGGCAGGGAAGAATGGTTTCATGGAGATTCCACGCCCGCGCGCGACGCAACAGGCCTCCTCGTCTCGCAGGGCATCGAGTGCGTCTTCAATGCTCTCCATGGCCCCGGCGGGGAAGATGGCACCATCCAGGGATTTTTGCGTGTCGCTGGCATACCCTTTACCGGACCGGATGTAACCCCTGCAGCCCTCACAATGGACAAAGCTCTCACCAAGGCTGTTCTTGGTCAGGCTGGGATCAAAACTCCACGCGGATTTGAAATCCCGATGTTCTCCGACACTTGCAGCGAAAAAAACTGGGGAGCGCTGGAGCGGGAAATGTCCGGGAAGGTGCCTTTCCCCTGGATAGTAAAACCCAATTGCCTCGGGTCCAGCGTTGGAATTCAACTCTTTCAATCGGCTGAAGAATTCCTTTCAGCCGCGGCAGCTAACGGAAAACACTGGTGCCCTTCCCCGGGGCTGGCCGGGTCAGGGTTCATTGTCGAAGAGCAGATCGAGGGCCGCGAGCTTACCTGCGGAGTGCTCGAGCTCCGCCAGGGAGACCTCAAGACGCTGCCTCCGGTCGAGATTCTCCCCAAGTCCAGCGAGTTTTTTGACTACGAAGCAAAGTACACCCCGGGGGCGACCGAAGAGATCTGCCCTGCGCAACTGGATGCGGATACGACCGAGGCGGTCCAGGAGCTTGCATCCCTTGTACACACGACATTTCATTGCGACCCACTTTCAAGGACCGACATCTTCCTCACTGAAGCAGGAGAGCTGGTCGTCCTTGAGATCAACACCCTTCCTGGAATGACCGAAACCTCCCTGATTCCGCAGTCCGCCCAGGCGGCAGGCATTTCACTGCCCGAGTTATTTGATCAGCTTGTCTGCCATGCGATCCAGCGCGAGGCTACACGGAAGGCGGTCGATACCCTTTGAAATTTATCCAGGTCCGCGGGGCCTCAGAAAACAACCTGCAGGGTCTTTCCATCGACCTGCCTCGGAACTCTCTCACGGTCGTCACTGGCGTCAGCGGTTCAGGAAAATCCAGCCTCGCCTTCAATACGATCTACAAAGAAGGGCACAGAAGATTCCTCGAGTCCCTTTCCGCTTATGCTCGCCGATTCCTTGGAGGAATCGACAGGCCCGCGATTGACAGCATAGAAGGGCTCTCGCCCTCGGTCTCTATTGAACAGCGCACCATCCAGCGGAACCCAAGATCGACCGTTGGGACAATGACGGAGATCTACGACCATCTTCGTCTTCTTTATGCCCGCCTCGGCATACCCCATTGCCCGGGCTGCTCCCGGGTCATTGACTCCCAGAGCGCCGAGCAGGTCGCCGCGCAACTGCTCGCTTCCTGCGAAGGCGCCAGGGGGCTATTCTGCGCCCCCATCGTTCGCGAACGCCGCGGAGCCTTCGGGGCCGTATTTGACAAGCTCAAACAAGACGGCCACAGGAGAGTGATCGTCGATGGCGAGCTCACCGCCTTGCAGGAAGACCCTCCTGCTCTTGACCCCAACGCTGTCCATTCTATCGATGTCATTTGTGACCGCCTGACTGTTGAGGTCGGCCGACGGCCCAGAATTGTCGAGGCCATCGAAAACTGCTTCCAACTTGCCGAAGACACATTCCGTTTTCGCGAAGATCCTGACGCCCCTCATCCCGCCGGCACAGAGAGACTCTTCTCCGGCCGTTTCTCCTGCCCCGACTGCCAGGTCGACCTCCCCTCGCTTGACACCCGGATTTTTTCCTACAACCTGCCTTTCGGAAGATGCCCCAGGTGCAAAGGCACCGGCAAGGCCCTGCAGATTGATCCGTCCCTGCTTGTCACCAGCCGGACCCGGCCTCTCCTGAGAGGGGGGCTTTCGCTTTTCAGTGACGACGGCAAGCCTGCCTGCCCGGCATTCAAGCCGGCCAACGTCGCCGGAATTCTCAAGAAGCTGGGGGTGCCTGCAGATGCAGCCTGGAGCGACCTTGAAGGCGATGACCGCAGGAGCCTCCTGTACGGGCAAGGCCAACTGCCCGGGCTCCTCGATCAACTCGAGGAAATCCGAGATTCAGATGAGGGTGTCTTCGCCGAACTGACGGCTGAATCGACCTGCAGAGAATGCCGCGGAGAACGTCTCGGAGCCCTTCCCCGCGCCGTAAAATTTTCAGGGGCCACCATCGGGGCCCTCTGCCAGCTACCCATCGATGAGCTCCTCGTTTTTTTCAACACACTCCAATTAGATGGACTCGCCGCCCAGATTGCGCCGCCCCTGGTTTCCGAGATATCCCGCCGCCTGAGTTTCCTGAAAGAAGTCGGCCTTGGCTACCTCAGCCTCGGCCGCTCGGCCCCGAGCCTTGCCGGCGGAGAGGTCCAGAGAGTTCGGCTCGCGGGACAACTTGGAAGCGCTCTCCAGGGCGTGATCTTCGTTCTCGACGAGCCATCCATCGGGCTCCATTCAAGGGACAACAGGAAGCTCCTCGGAGCCCTTGAGCAGCTCAGGGACAGGGGCAATACGGTCATCGTAGTCGAGCACGACCAGGAGACCATTGAGCTCGCAGACCATGTCGTCGACATGGGGCCCGGAGCCGGCATCGAGGGAGGAGAGATTGTCGCCGAGGGAACAGCGAAGGAAATCATGGCAGTCGAGGCATCCATGAC